>JAYVWX010000270.1:0-11449 GCA_043785715.1 Novosphingobium sp.
ATCAAACCCGCCTGCTTCAGATAGGTCTTTGCCCAGTGGATACGGTTATAAAAAATAGCCTGACCGCCACTTGGGATTTGTTCGGCTCGCTCGTCAGGAGTGAGCTTGAAGAAATCAGCCAAAGTTTCAATTATATCGCCGGTCTTCACTTCCTTGTCGATGGCGCATTGCAAAACAGGCTTCATAAGTGTTTGATAATCTGGAATCACGTTCGCTCCCCCAATTTCGCGCGTGGTATGTAGACTTGTTGCCCTTAACGCGCCCCCAAATCCCCCATCCCCACTGTCCCGCTCGCCATCTCCAGCATGCGGTCCAAACTCTTCTTCGCGCGCAATCGCAGGCCTTCCTCGATCTCGATCCGTGGCTGCAGATCCCGCAGCGCGACGTATAATTTCTCCAGCGTGTTGAGCGCCATATAGGGGCAGATGTTGCAGTTGCAGTTGCCGTCCGCGCCGGGCGCGCCGATGAACTGCTTGCCGGGGAGCGCTTTTTCCATCTGGTGGATGATGTGCGGTTCGGTGGCGACGATCAGGGTGTCGCCGGGGAAGGTCTTGGCGAAGGACAGGATGCCGCTGGTCGAGCCGACGTAATCGGCGTGCTCGATGATCGCTGGCGGGCACTCGGGATGCGCGGCGACCGGCGCGCCGGGGTGCTGGGCTTTCAGTTTCAGCAGTTCGGTTTCGCTGAACGCCTCATGGACGATGCACACCCCCGGCCACAGCAGCATCGGCCGGTCGAACTTGCGGCTGAGATAGCCGCCGAGGTGGCGATCCGGCCCGAAGATGATCTTCTGCTCCAGTGGTATCTGGGCGAGGATCGATTCGGCGCTGGAGGAGGTGACGATGATGTCGCTGAGCGCCTTCACCTCGGTCGAGCAGTTGATATAGGTCAGCGCGATGTGATCGGGATGCGCCTCGCGGAAGGCCCGGAACTTGTCGGGCGGGCAGGAATCCTCAAGGCTGCAGCCGGCGTCCATATCGGGCAGCACCACAATCTTTTCCGGGCTGAGGATCTTGGCGGTGTCGGCCATGAAGCGGACACCGCAGAAAGCGATCACCTCGGCGCTGGTCGCGGCGGCCTTGCGGCTGAGCTCCAGACTGTCGCCGACGAAATCGGCGAGATCCTGGATTTCCGGCTTCTGGTAATAATGCGCCAGGATGATCGCATTGCGGTCCTTGCGCAGCCGGTCGATCTCGGCGCGGACATCGACGCCGGTGAGGTTGGCGGTGAGGACGCTCATGGTACTTCCTTCTCTCCATCAAAACATGTCAAGCAGGCGGAATTAAACCGCGATAGCCCAGGTCGCGCCATGAGGATCGCCGCCGCGCGTAACCTGCCCCTTGCGTTCAAGGTCGATCAGATGCGCCTGCACCGACCGGCCCGCCGCCGGCCACAGCTGCCGGTCGACGCTTTTATACATGGACGGCACCATTGCTTCGATCGAGCCGATGCCGCTCTCAAGCAGCCGCAGTATCTGGTTCTCGCGCTGGCGGCGGTGGCCGATCAAACCGCGCACCAGCTGGCGAGGGTTTTCGACGGCCGGGCCATGCGCCGGGTAGTAAACCCGGTCCTCGCGGGTCTGGAGCAGGGCGAGGCTGGCCATATAGGCACTCATGTCGCCGTCCGGCGGCGAGACGACGGTGGTCGACCAGCCCATGACATGATCGCCGGTGAACAGCGCGCCGGATTGCTCCAGCGCGTAGCACAGGTGGTTCGAGGTGTGCCCCGGCGTGGCGAGCGCGGTCAGTGTCCAGCCGGTCCCGGCCAGCTGCTCGCCGTCCGCCAGGACATGATCCGGCTTATAGGTCGAATCGAAGTCGGCGTCCGAGCGGGGCCCCTCGTCGGAGAGCGAAAGCGGGGCGCAGCCGATGATCGGCGCGCCGGTTGCGGCGGCGAGCGGCGCGGCGGCGGGAGAGTGATCGCGGTGGGTGTGGGTGCAGACGATCGCGGTGACCCGGGCGACACCGATGCCGGCGATCAGCGCGGCGATGTGGGCGGGCTCGTCCGGGCCGGGATCGATCACCGCGACTTCGCCGCCATTGCCGACAATATAGGTCTGGGTGCCGGTGAAGGTGAAGGCCGACGGGTTGCCGGCAAGCACGCGGCGCACCAGCGGTTCGGTCTGCTGCGCAAGTGCGGTCGGCCAGGGGCGGGAGGGGAATTCCATGGAATGGGATATGGGGGGTGATCGCGAGGCTGTCGAGACCTGCTACCCCTCCGGCTTGCGGGAGGGGCCGGGGGTGGGCATGATCGAGACAGGCGACATCGCGTCGTATGAAGCACTGACCCACCCCTAACCCCTCCCGCCAGCGGGATGGGGACTTGCCGGAATGATCATGACCACGCGCGGTGAACTCATTCTTGTCCTCGACGCCGGAACCACCTCGACCCGCGCGATGGTGCTTGACTGCAACGACGCTCTGCACGCCTCGTCGCAGCGGCAACTGGCGCAGCATTATCCGCAAGCCGGCTGGGTCGAGCACGACGCCGAAGAAATCTGGCAATCGACGCTGACCTGCGCCCGTGAGGCCGTGAGCCAGGCAGGCGGCGCCGACCGCATCGCCTGCCTCGGCATCACCAACCAGCGGGAAACCGTGATCGCCTGGGACAAAGCCAGCGGCGCGCCGCTCCACCGCGCGCTGGTCTGGCAGGACCGGCGCACCGCGGATGTATGCGCTGCGCTACGCGAGGCTGGCCATGAGCCGGCGGTGCAGGCAGCGACCGGGCTGCTGCTCGATCCCTATTTCTCAGGCACCAAGATGCGCTGGCTGCTGGACAATGTGCCCGCCGTGCGCGCGGCCGCACAATCCGGACAACTGGCGCTGGGCACTGTCGAAAGCTGGCTGGTGTTCAAGCTGACCGGCGGATTGCGCATTACCGACGCGGCCAACGCCAGCCGCACCAGCCTGCTGCCATTGTCGGCGGCGGGCTTCGATCAGGGCCTGTGCGAGCTGTTCGGTGTGCCACACCCGGCGTTGGCGGAAGTGGTCGATAATGCCGGGGATTTCGGCGCGGCTTTGCCCGAATGGTTCGGCGCGCCGATTTCGATCACTGGCCTTGCCGGCGACCAGCAAGCGGCAACCATCGGCCAGGGCTGCCTGGCCCCCGGCGAAACCAAGGCGACCTATGGCACCGGCGCTTTCGTGCTCGCCAACATGGGCACCGCAATCCCGCAATCGCGCCACCGTCTGCTCGGCACGGTTCTGGTGCAGCTGGACGGCAAGCGGCAGTTCGCCCTGGAGGGTTCGGTCTTCACCGCCGGCAGCCTGATCCAGTGGCTGCGCGATGCGCTGGGGCTGATCGCCAGCGCCGGCGAATGCGAAGCGCTGGCCCGGTCGGTGCCGGACAGCGGCGGTGTGGTCATTATCCCGGCGCTGTCGGGCCTTGGCGCGCCGCACTGGCGCCCCGAAGCCCGCGCCTCGATCACCGGCCTGAGCTTCGCCAGCACCCGCGCCCATATCGTCCGCGCCGCGCTTGAGGCCATGGCGCTGCAAACCCATGACCTCGCCCGCGCTTTCGCCAGCGACGGCGCGCCCTGGACGTCGCTGCGGATCGACGGCGGCATGAGCGTCAACGACTGGATCGCGCAGGATCTCGCCGACATGCTGGCGCTGGAGGTCGAGCGCCCGGACTTTACCGAGACCACCGCGCTGGGTGCGGCGATGCTGGCCGGACTTGGCGCCGGACTGTTCGCCTCGCTCGAGGAAGCCGCGGCCGCCATGCGCGGCCCGGTCAGCCGCTTCGTGCCGGTGCTAGGCGCCGCGCGGCGGACAGCCCGGCTGCAAGCTTGGCACCGGGCGCTCGCCGGACTTTGAATTCTTGCTGGTGGGTTCAGCTGACCCGCTGCACGGCGCCGGTGCCGCCGATCCGTTCGTGCAGGCGCGCGACCGCGCTGGGAGCCGGGGTTTCGCTGTCCCGCCAGCCACGCTCAAGCCGTTGCAGGCGTTCATAGAACCGCTCGGTCGAGCGGATAAGTTCCCGCCGCTCGGCGCCAATCAGCCGCAGTCCTTCACTGTCAGGGGCAAAGGACTCCGCTGACAAATTGCCATAACGGCGCAGCTGGAATTCCGAGACTTCGCCCTTGAAATAAGCGCGATAGTTCAGCAGCCAGGCCAGCGCGTGCATCATCCGGGTAATTGTCCGCAGCGATTCGCACGATACCGCCGCTTGCGCCAAATCGCCGGTCAATAGTGTCTGCTCACCTTGTTCGGGCATGCCGTGTTCCCGTTTGGCGAAGGCCGCGCGCACCGCTTCGGACAGGACCAGCGCCTCGCAATAGAGGCTCTCGACGATGCGAGGGTTGATCGTGAGCGCTTGCGCCATTGGCCAGTCATAGTCTGCCGTTAATTGGCGAAGCAACTCTCCCAGCGGCGGACCAGTGCACAAAAACAGGACTGTCCGAAACCGGGACGGTCCTCAGGCGGCGCGCACCCTGGTCAGGCAATGATGTCGGGAATTAGATAATCCCCGATCTGCGCGATCTGATCCTTTAGCCTGAGCTTGCGTTTTTTAAGCCGGGCAATCTGCAGCTGATCGGTCATCACCGTTGAGGACAAGGCATTGATCGCCGCGTCGAGATCGCGATGCTCAATCCTGAGCACCTCGAGGCGCCTGCGCATTTCATCTTCATTCACGCCGCCATCCCTGACATATCTCTGCCGCAAGTCGTCGCTGTTTCGGCCCGAAGTGGGGCAACTTACCGCAGCCACGGCTTACTCCACCGAAATGCGCTGATTAGCCGCTTCGCAAGATAGGTGGTTTATGCTCTGATGACAATCGCGCCGGGCCCGAAATGCCGAGTCGGCCTGAAGGTTCGGCCGATCAAAGGAGGACCACCGATGGAAACTTCGCACGTCAGCGCCCTACAGCTCAAGCATGCCGGCCTTGAACGCCGGATCGACGAAGAATTGAGCCGACCCTTGCCTGACCCAGCGATGCTCCAGCAACTCAAGAAACGAAAGCTGCGGATTAAGGAGCTGATCACGCACATCTAAAACTTGTAGCGCCGATCTACCGGGTTGTAGAGGCGCGTTCCCAAAGCAGTTGCTTTGAGCTAGATGAGGCGGATGCCGACAACAGCCGCCCCATCAGCATCCCGGACGATCCTTACGCAGCTGCACGATGTCATGGCATCGCGAAGTGCCGCGCAGGCCAAGCTGAACCGCGTGGTGGAAGTGATTGCCGCCGGTTTGGATAGCGAAGTCTGCTCGATATACTTGCTGCGCGAAGGCATGCTCGAACTTTTCGCCACCCGCGGGCTTGAACAAAGCGCGGTGCACATGACGCGCATGGCGGTGGGCGAAGGCCTCGTCGGTATCATTGCCGGCAACGTCGAGACGCTCAACCTGGCCGAGGCCACGGCCCATCCGGATTTCTCGTATCGTCCGGAAACTGGCGAGGAAAAATATCATTCCTTCGCCGGGGTGCCGATTGTCCGGCGTGAGCGTGCGGCGGGAGTGCTTTGCGTCCAGCATATCGACCCCCGCCGCTACGAGGAGGTCGAGATCGAGACGCTGCAGACCGTGGCGATGGTGCTGTCCGAGCTGATCGCGAACGCCGGCCTGGTGGACGAGGACGACATCGGCGGGCTCCCCCCAACGCTGAGCGGGCCGCAGCGGCTGACCGGGCTACAGCTGGTCAAGGGACTGGCCAGCGGCGCAGCGGTTTTCCACCAGCCGCGGGTCACCATCGAGCATGTCATGGCCGAGGACACCGAGGCCGAGCGCCAGCGCGTGTTTCTCGCCTTCGACAAGATGCGTGAGCAGATCGACCGCATGGCGGGCCAGGCAGAATTTGGCGTCGGCGGGGAGCACGAGGAGGTGCTCGAAACCTACAAGATGTTCGCCTATGACGAAGGCTGGGCCCGGCGGATCAATGAGGCGATCGATTCCGGACTGACCGCCGAAGCCGCGATCGAACGCGTGCAGCAGCGCACCCGCATGCGCATGCGTCAGATCGACGATCCGCTGCTCGCCGACCGAATGCACGATCTTGAGGATCTGTCCAACCGGCTGCTGCGGACAGTTTCGGGCCAACTCGGCACCGCTGCCTCGCAGGGGCTGCGCACGGACACCATCCTGATTGCCCGAAATCTCGGCCCGGCCGAATTGCTCGAATATGACAAGCGGCGGCTTAAGGGGGTGATCCTCGAGGAGGGTTCGCTTACCTCGCATGTCGTGATTGTCGCGCGGGCGATGGGCGTACCGGTGCTTGGCCGGGTGCGCGGCCTGCGCGGCGTTTTGCGCGATGGCGACCCGTTGCTGCTCGATGCAACCCAGGGCACTGCCACCGTTCGTCCGGCCCCGGGGATGGCCGCCGCTTTCGCGGCACGCTTCGCCAAGAGCCGCGAGCGTCAGGCCGCCTTTGCCGCCATGCGCGACGTCGAACCCTTCACCCTCGATGGCACTCGCATCACGGTGATGATCAACGCCGGGCTGCGCGACGATATGCCAAACCTCAGCCTGACCGGCGCCGACGGGATCGGTCTGTTCCGCACCGAGTTTCAGTTCCTGGTCTCGGCGACGCTGCCGGCGCGCGAACGCCAGACCCGGCTGTACCGCGATGTGCTCGATGCCGCCGGCGACAAGCCGGTGGTGTTCCGCACCGTCGATATCGGCGGCGACAAGATCCTGCCCTATCTGCGCCATGACAACGGCAGCGGCGAGGAGAACCCGGCGATGGGATGGCGGGCGCTGCGGCTGGCGCTGGAACGCGGCGGGCTGCTCAAGGTCCAGGCGCGCGCGCTGCTGGAAGCGGCGGCCGGACGGACGCTCAACGTGATGTTCCCGATGGTGTCGGAACCTTGGGAATTCGACGCTGCGAAGGCTGTATTCGAAAGTCAGCGCCAGTTCCTCAAGACGCAGAAGAAGCAACTGCCCTCGCTGATCCGCTACGGCGCCATGCTGGAAGTGCCCTCGCTCGCCGAGCAGCTCGATGTGCTGGCCCCCAAGCTGTCGTTCCTGTCGATCGGCACCAACGACCTGACCCAGTTCCTGTTCGCCGCCGACCGGGGCAACCCCAAGCTCGCCGAACGTTACGACTGGATCAGCCCGTCGATCCTGCGCTTCCTCAAGCGGGCACTGACCTCGCTGGATGGGCATGCCATCGATGTCACGGTGTGCGGCGAGATGGGCGGACGCCAACTCGAGGCGCTGGCCTTGATCGGGCTTGGTATCCGCCGTCTTTCGATCACACCCGCCGCGGTTGGACCGATCAAGGAGCTGGTGTGCCGGATTGACCTGCGCGAAATTACCGAGGCAATGGCCGGCTGGCTGGCGTCGCCGCCGCGCGACATGCGCACCGAACTGATCAACTGGGCGCTCGCACGCAACATTCCGGTCGATTGAGCCGCCAATCGCCACAATTCGCTGTGCTTTCCCCGCCCGCAAAGCACCGTCCGGCGCTTAACTGAAGAAGTTTGGTTTGTCAGCGTTGACATTGGCGGAGAGCGCGCTTCTGTCCACATGGGTCGCCAAAAAACAACGGATCGCGAGCGGGACTGATATGGCAGAACGGGACGAACAGTTTTCCGAGTTGCAGCTTGACCACGTCGGCACGCGCCTGCGCCGGGCGCGGGAGGCCGCTGGAATGAGCCGCAGCGACATCGCCGCTATTACCAAGATTGCGGAACGCCATCTTGCTTCGATTGAGGCCGACGACTTCGGTGCACTCGCCAGCCGGGCCTACGCCGTGGGTTTTTCACGAAACTACGCGCGTGCGGTCGGCCTCGACGAACAGGACATCGCGCAATCGGTGCGCGACGAACTGGACGGGCTGAATGCCGCGGCAAATGGCCAGCAGCCCCTGACTTTCGAGCCTGGCGATCCGGCACGCGTGCCAACTTCGCGAACGGCGTGGGTGGCCGCGCTCGGCGCCTTAGCACTGGTCGCGGTATTCGGCGCTGTGTGGCGCAATTACTATGCGCCGGCTGTGTCTTTACCCGATCTCGCATCCGGCCAGCCGATAGCGGCTGCCCCCGCCGAGCCGGTGCCGATCATCCCTGCCGCGCTGCAAGGGCCAGTCGTGCTCACTGCGCTTGACCGAGCTGTCTGGGTGAAGGTTTACGACGATGCCGGGCAACAGTTGATGCAGAAGGAAATGGCGCAGGGCGAAACCTATACGCTTCCTGAAACGGCGAGCGGACCAATGATCGCGACCGCCCGGCCGGATGCGCTGCAAGTCAGCGTCGGTGGGCGGGCGGTGCCGAAGCTGTCCGATGGACGAACCGCTCTGAAGGATGTCCCGATCAGCGCGGCGGCGTTACTGGCGCGGCCAGCCGCGGCCCCTCAAACCGGGGCGTTGAGCCAGCCCGGCGCAGCTATGGTGGCGCCGCCGCCGCCACTGACGCAGAGCACTGCTTCGCGGCGCGACGCGGCGGCGCCCGCGCGGCAAGCAACCGAAGCGGTCACAGCCGGTTCACCGGCATCGCTCGCCGCCCCGCCGCCGCCGTCGACCGAACCGCGCGCGGCTGCTCCGCAGGCGCCGCCGTCTTCCACGGTTTCGCAGTAGGCGCGGCTCGACAGACGGGCGGCGCTGCGGCAACGCGGCAGTATCAACTCCTGTGCGGGTCGCGCGATTGTGATAAGGGGGAGCGGAGTGGCGATGAAGTATGTGTCCGGGAGTCTGCGCGGCGCGCAGGCGGCAGCGTTGACCGCGTTGGCTCTGGTTCTCGCCGGCGTCGGAGTTCCTGCCTATGGCCAGGACAATTCTCCCGACGCCCGGGTGAGGCGAATGGAAGCGGAAATCCGGGCGTTGCAGCGCAAGGTATTCCCCGGTGCCGAAGGTAAACTTTTTGCTCCCGAAATCGCGCCCGCCGCTGCGCCGGGCGCCACTCCCACCGGACAAGCTACCGCATCGCCGGTGACGGACTTGATGGCGCGTTTGGATTCGGTCGAGGCGCAACTGAAGCGGCTGACCTCGCAAGGAGAGGAAACTGCCAATAAGCTGACCCTGCTGGAGGCCCGGCTGCCTCCTGCCAGCCCGGCGCCAGCGACTGCCGCTGCCACCGATCCCGCCCTGGCTCCCACCCCCGCGTCCACGCCGAGTGCAAGCCCCACAGCCGCCAGCGCCAATCTGTCGGCGATGACCGGCGGCGCTTCCGCGCCGAATTCCGGCCTCACGCCGGTCGCCGCGGTCACGCCGCGCCCGGCTGCTGCCCTGCGGACGAATGTCGCGCCAACGCCCACCGCCAAACCCGCTACCAGTGCCGCGCCCACGGCCCAGCGGCTGGCGGCGGTTCGGGCGATCACCAAGCCGCAGTCGCTCGATGCGGGCGATGACGAATACAGCTATGGTTTCCGCCTGTGGGAGGCGAAATTCTTCCCCGAAGCGCAGCAGCAGCTCAAGCTTTCAATCGATCGCTACCCGAAGCTTGCCAGGATGAGCTTTGCCCGCAATCTCCTCGGCCGCGCCTATCTTGACGACGGCAAACCACGCGAGGCGGCGGTCTGGTTCCTGCAAAACTATCAGGCCGACAAGGCGGGCGAACGGGCGAGCGACAGCCTGCTCTATCTCGGCGAAGCGATGCGCCAGCTCAAGGACACCAACCGCGCCTGCATCGCACTGGGCGAATTCGCCGCGAACTATTCGCGCGAAGCGTCCGGGCGGCTGAAGGCGCAGTACGATCTCACCCGCGCCGGAGTAAAATGCAATTGATCGGATGCCGGCCCCCGAGCCGCAGCTAACTCGGCGGTTCGCCGACGATTGCGACGCGCTCTGGCCGGAGGGGCGGACCGCACCTTCGGCGAAACTGGGGCTGGCGGTTTCCGGCGGGCCGGACAGTCTGGCTCTGCTCCTGCTGGCCAGTGCCGCGTTTGCCGGATTGGTGGAAGCGGCAACCGTCGATCACGGCTTGCGCGCCGAGAGCGCGGGCGAGGCGGCTGAGGTGGCGCGGGTCTGCCGGGCCCTGGGCGTCGAACACCGCATCCTCAGGGTCGAAGTCGCGGCTGGCAATCTTCAGGCCGAGGCCCGCGACGCCCGTTATGCCGCGCTGGCCGGCTGGCTGGAGGAGCGGAAACTCGCCGCGCTGGCAACCGCGCATCATGCCGACGATCAGGCCGAAACCCTGCTGCTCCGGCTTAACCGGGGGAGCGGCGTCGCCGGGCTGGCCGGCGTCCGGGCACGGGGGATGGTGCCCGGCACATCGATCGCGCTGCTTCGTCCGCTGCTCGGGTGGCGGCGCGGTGAGCTGGCGGATATTGTTGCATCGGCCGGCATCGTTCCCGCCCAAGACCCGAGCAACACCGACGACCGCTTCGACCGCGCCCGGCTGCGCAAGGTGCTGGCCGGCGCGGACTGGCTGGACGTCGCCTCCCTCGCCGCAAGCGCCGCGCATCTCGCCGATGCCGATGCCGCCCTCGACTGGGCAGCCCGGCGCGAATGGGCGGAGGCGGTAAGTGTTGACGGCATGGGCATCACCTACCGCCCTCGCGCTCCCCGCGCGATTGCGCTGCGGGTGGTGGCGCGAATCGTCCGGGAACTGGATGGCGATGCCCCCCGCGGCGGTGCTGTCGCGCGGCTGTTCGATACGCTACTGGCCGGCCGCGCGGGCTCCCTCGGCAGCCTCGTCGCGCGGCCCACCCATGAAGGCTGGAGTTTCACACCCGCGCCAAAACGGCGGAGTTAGGATTCGACCAGAGAATCTCCCAGCCCAACCATTTTGCCGCGGGTGATGAACACCCGGTCGCCCAGACTGGTGGCCCCATACACCTTCTTGGCGAAGGCTTCGGGCATGCCGATGCAGCCGTGGCTGGCATAGCCCCACTCGACCTTGGTGGCATGGAGGGTGATGCCATCGCCGGTCAGCCGCTGCATATAGGGCATCTCCGCGTCGTAGAGATTGGAGGTATGCTGCACCTGCTTCTCGAGAATTGGGAATACGCCGGTCGGGGTCGGTTTTTCCTGGGTGCCGAGCAGCACCGCCGCCGCGCCGATCTCATAGCCGCCGCGGAACACCGAGATCACCCGCGCCTCGAGATCGACAGTGACGACGATCGGACCAGCGGGTACATTCGCCTCGTCCCAATGCCATGCGCCGTATTTGATCGGGCCGGAGATCGGCAGGATGCGCTTGATGACAAAGCGTTCGTCGGGCTTTGGCGCGGGTGTGGCGGTACCATCGGCGGCGGCAACCACGGGCCTTGCCGGGCGCGCTGGCGGGTTGGTCAGCAGAAGCGCGATGCCGGCAGTGATCGCCGCGAGCAAGGCGATGCCAAGTCCAATCGCGCCGTTGATTTTCTTGGCCATTCCGCATGATCCATCATTGCACTGGGCCAATCTTGCCCAGATGCGCGCAGCATACCAGCGATTCCTTACCGGAGTGGTCGCGATTTGACCAACGACCTTGCAAGCGCCACCTAGTGGTCCGATTCTGACATTTGCATCCGCTATCGGTTAGGTCAGCAGCAAATGTCAGAATCAAGAGGACCACTAGCAACTATATGACTCTAGT
>JAYVWX010000271.1:0-2093 GCA_043785715.1 Novosphingobium sp.
GGATCGCCGGCAAAGGCGGGATCGCTCCACGCGAGCAGCGCCTCGGCATGGCCCTCGACCGCTTGCTGCCCGGCCAGCGCGTGCCGGATGCCCTCGATCAGCGGATCGAGCTGGCGCAGCTGCGGGTCGAGCGCTTCGAACAGCAGCCCTTCGCGCAGTCCGTGTGCCGAAATTATGACTTCGGACGGATCGGTTACGGCCACCAGCGCGGCGAGCAGCGCAGCGGCATCATCAAGCTGCAGCGCGCGCGCGGCCTTGACCCCGCGCACCGCCACCAATTCAGCGCTGCCCATCGCGCGGATATGCAGCTTGAGCTCGCGCGCGTCTTCGGCGGAAAAGCTGTAATCGCCCAGTACCGGTAGCGGGAACTGGCTGCGGTGCATATGCACCCGCGCCAGCGCGCGCCACGCCCCGCCGACCAGGTAGAGCGGCTGCCCGGCTACCCCTGCCAGCCAGTCGTGCGGTTCGGTCGCGTTGCGCAAGGCCTTGCGCAGCTGCCCGCGCCCGCCAGAGCGGATCGCCGCCACGCGCATCGCGCCGAACAACAGTGAAACTTTTTCGTGCACCGCGCCTTCTGCCACGCGCACCAGTTCAAGGCTGCCCCCGCCCATATCGGCGACCAGGCCGCGGGCCTGCGGGTGCGCGGAAATTACTCCCAGCCCGGCGGCCTCGGCCTCATCGTCGCCGCTGAGCAGTTCGGCCGGCAAGCCCAGCGCCCGCACGGCCTTGAGGAATTGACGACCATCGCTGGCTTCACGCACCGCAGCGGTCGCCACCACCCGCAAATGGCTGGGCTGCATCAGCTTGAGCAGCGCGGCAAACCGCGCGAGGCCAGTCAGCGCGCTCTTCACGCTATCGGGATCGAGCCGCCCCTGCGCCACCACGCCGCGCCCCAGCCCGGCCAGCAATTTTTCGTTGAACAGCACCGAGGGCGCGCGCAGCGGTCCGCCAAATACCACCAGCCGGATCGAGTTGGAGCCGATGTCGACGATAGCCTGACGCTGGTCATTGATCATGGCCAGCGCTTAGGCGCTGCGCAGAAGCCAGGCCAGCGCCAAGATGGACCGGCGCGGTTTGCCGGAGCGGTTGCCGGGGGTCAGCGTGCGGCCGGGGCAGCCTCTGGCGCGATCAGCTTGAACTGGGGCAGGCACTGGGCAAATTCGCGATCGAGCGCGGCGGCCGGGTCGGGGCTCTTGGCCAAAGCATCCTCCAGCGCCGCGAACCGGCCCATGTAATACGTCTCGATCGTTTCAAGCGTGGCGACCTTTTCATCGAGCGTGCGCGCACCAGTAGCGACAAAGAACGCCCGCCCAGGATCGGCCATCGCCGGGAACCGATCGGCGCGCGGCAGTTTCTGGCTTTGCTCGCGCGCCACTTTGCCGAACACCAGCGCGCAGTGCACCTGGCTTTCGAGCGCGGGGGGCTTGGGCGCGTCGGCATTCGCCATAAGCGGAACAGCGCAGAGCGCAGCAGCGAACAGAATTGCGGCGGTTTTGATCATCGGCAGGTTCTAGCGCGGGCGAGATGAACCGCAAGTGTCAGCGCTTGCGAACCCGCGCAGCGCGATTGACCGCGCGGCGTAGCGGCTTACATGTAGCCTATCGAAACCCAAAGGCAGGAGAGAGCCCCGTGTATAGCCACAATATGGTCGGCACCAACGACGTCGCCAAATCGAAGACCTTCTACGATGCCGTGTTCAAGGCAATCGGCGGCAAGGAAGCCGTGCAGGACGACAAAGGCCGGCTGATCTACATGCACAACAACGGCATATTCCTGGTTACACCGCCGATCGACGGCCAGCCGGCGACAGCGGGTAACGGTTGCACGATCGGTTTTGCGATGGACAACCCTGAGCAGGCAAATGCCTGGCATGAGGCGGGCGTAGCCAACGGCGGCACCGCGATCGAGGATGCTCCAGGTGTGCGCGAAGGCGGAATGGGCGCCCTTTATCTCGCCTACCTGCGCGACCCCGATGGTAACAAGCTCTGCGCCCTCAAGCGGATGTGAGCCGTACGACAGAAGTAACGCCTGATGGCACCCGCGCCGCGGTAACGCGTGCGTGGGTGCCAGAGGTGCCGGTAGCGTTCGAATTC
>JAYVWX010000272.1:0-6207 GCA_043785715.1 Novosphingobium sp.
TGGCATTTGCGGCACCAGAAAGTGCTGCGGCCGCCCTGAACGAAGCGTTCCACCGTTCCGCCGCAGAGACACGGCTGGCCTTCTCGCCCGTAGACACGCCAGGATGCGGCGAAATAGCCGAGTTCGCCGCTCGGCTGGGCATAGTCGCGGATGGTCGAGCCGCCGGCCGCGATCGATTCGGCCAACACCGCCTTGATCGATGACACCAGCCGCGCGGCCGCTTGGCGTGGCACTCGCCCGGCCGGCTTGTCGGGCCTGATCCGCGCACGGTGCAGCGCTTCGCAGACATAGATATTGCCGAGACCCGCGACGATGCGCTGGTCAAGCAATAACGGTTTGACCGGGGCGATGCGTCCGGCAAAGGCGCGGACAAGGTGGGCGGGGGTTAGCGCATCGCCCAGCGGTTCGGGGCCGAGCGCGGCGAAGGCCGGGAAGGCGTCCAGCGCGGCGGTGTCGACCAGATCGACCGAGCCGAAACGGCGCGCATCGTTCAGCGCCAGGACATGGCCAGCGCCGGTCTCCAGCACCAGATGATCGTGTTTCTCCAGCTTCTCGGGCTCGATTCGCCAGCGGCCCGACATGCCGAGGTGGAAGATCATGGTCTGGCCGCGGTCGGTCTGGATCAGGCCGTATTTTGCCCGCCGGCCGAGCGCCGTGACCCGCGCCCCAGTCATCGCCTGCACCAGACCCGGCGGGAAAGGGCGGCGCAGATCGGCGCGATTAAGAGTGACCCTGACGATGCGCTCGCCTTCGAGATAGCGGGCCAATCCGCGCACGGTTGTCTCGACTTCGGGTAATTCCGGCATCGCGCGCTGCTATCAGCCTTTGCGGCCCGCCGAAACTCCCGTAAAGCGCGCGGCGATGAGTGAACCTGTACCCTTCGGTTACGAAGATATCATGCCTGAGGAGAAGACCGCCCGGGTCGGCGCGGTGTTCTCCAGCGTCGCGCGCAGATACGATGTGATGAACGACGCCATGTCGGGCGGAATGCACCGGCTGTGGAAGGACCGCTTCGTCCGCCGGGTCAAGCCGCAGACGGGCGAGGCGATCCTCGACATGGCCGGCGGCACCGGCGACGTGGCCTTCCGCCTGGCAGATGCGGGTGCCGAGGTGACGGTGGCGGACATCAACCAGGATATGCTCGATGTCGGCATCGAGCGGGCGATCCGGCGCGGCATCGCCGAAAAATCAGGCGGCCTGGTCTGGTCGCGCCAGAACGCCGAGGCGCTGAGCCTGCCGGACCGCGGCTTCGATGCCTATACCATCGCCTTCGGCATCCGCAACGTCACCCATATCGATCAGGCGCTCGACGAAGCGCACCGTGTGTTGAAATACGGCGGGCGGTTCTTCTGCCTGGAATTCTCGACCACCGAGTGGCCGGGCTTCAAGGAAGCCTACGATCTCTATTCGCACAAGCTGGTGCCCAAGCTGGGTGAGATCATCGCCGGGGATGCGGAAAGCTATCGCTACCTCGTCGAATCGATCCGGCGCTTCCCCAAAATGCCCGAATTCGAACGCATGATCCGCCGGGCTGGGTTTGAACTGACCAGGGTCGAGCCGCTGCTCGGCGGGCTGGTGGCGATCCATTCCGGCTGGAAAATCTAGCGCGGCATGACCACCCCCGCCACGCATATCCTGCGCCTGCTGCGCTGGGGCCGACTGCTCGCCCGGCACGGCGCGCTGCGCGTGATCGAGACCGCGCCCGGCACGCCAGCCCCCGTGCGCCACCTGTGCCGGATCGCCCGGTTCGGCACGATCCAGCCGAAAGTGCCCGATTACTCGCGCGCTTTCGAGGCGATCGGTCCGGCGGCGATCAAGCTGGGTCAGGCGCTGGCGACCCGGCCCGACCTGGTCGGGGTGGAGGCGGCGCGCAATCTGCTCAGCCTGCAGGACAGCCTGCCGCCCGTGCGTTTCGAACTGATCCGCCGCGATATCGAAACAAGCTTCGGCCGGCCGCTCACCGAGCTGTTCGCCAGCGTCGAGCCCGAGTGCGTCGGCGCCGCCTCGATCGCGCAGGTTCACCGCGCCATCACCACCGATGGCCGCACGGTCGCGGTCAAAGTGCTGCGGCCTGGCATCCGCGAAAAATTTGCCCGCGACATTGAAACCTACGAATGGGCCGCCGCCCATCTTGAGGCGTATGGCGGCGAGGCGGCGCGGTTGCGCCCGCGGGCGATCATCGCCAATTTCAAGCGCTGGACGGTGCGCGAGCTGGATTTGCGCCGCGAGGCGGCCTCGGCCTCTGAGCTGGACGAGGCGATGCAGGGCTTCGAGCGGTACCGCGTGCCTGCGATCGACTGGGACCGCACCAGCGGCAGTGTGCTGACCATCGAATGGGTTGGCGGAATCAAGATCAGCGAAACCGATGCGCTGATCGCCGCCGGCCATGATCTGCCGGAACTCGCCAACCGGCTGGTGCTCGCCTTCCTGACCCAGGCGATCGACGCTGGCTTTTTCCACGCCGACATGCACCAGGGAAATCTGTTCGTCGAGGCGGACGGCACCATTGCCGTCATCGATTTTGGCATCATGGGCCGGATTGACCGGCGGGCACGGCAGTGGCTGGCCGAGATTCTCTATGGCCTGACCACCGGCAATTACCGCCGTGTCGCCGAGCGTCACTTCGAGGCGCAATATGTCCCGCCCTATCATTCGGTCGAGGAATTCGCCACCGCGCTGCGAGCCGTGGGCGAGCCGATGCGGGGCAAACCGGTGAGCGAGCTGTCGGTCGGCCAGATGCTCGACGGGTTGTTCGCCATCACCCGCGATTTCGACATGCAGACCCAGCCGCATCTGTTGCTGCTGCAAAAGACCATGGTGATGGTCGAGGGCCTCGCGACGCAGCTGCACCCCGGCATCAACATGTGGGATGTCTCCGGCCCCTATGTGAAAGGCTGGATGCGCGACGAGCTTGGACCGGAAGCGGCGGTTGCCGACCATCTGCGCGAAAACGCGGAAACGCTGCGCCGCCTGCCGGGCCTTATCCGCCGGATCGAGGAACGCTTCCCTCCCCGTGGCGGCGCGCCTCAGGAGCCGCCGCTGCCACCGATCCCGCTGATGTGGGAAAGCCGGCGCGGGTCAAGCGCCTGGGGCAGCTATCTGGCGGCGGCGCTGGCGGGCGGCGGGGTGGTGTGGGCGGCGATGCTGACGGGCTGGATGCGGTGACCGATCTCCCGCGTGTAACTGCTAATCGCGCGGTAACCATATCTGTAATTGCGCGGTAACCCTGTTGCGGGCAAAAGCACCGGCGTGACCGGACCGCGCATCCTTTTGATCATTGGCGGCGGCATCGCTGCGTACAAGTCTTGCGAGCTGGTGCGGCTGATCCGCAAGGGCAGCGGCGGCGTGCCGGGCGAAGTCGCTTGCGTGCTGACCGAAGGCGGCGCCAAATTCGTCACGCCGCTGGCACTGGCGGCGCTCAGCGAGAACCCCGTGCATACGACGTTGTGGGATCTCAAGGATGAGGTCGAGATGGGGCATATCCAGCTTTCCCGGGCCGCCGACCTGATTGTCGTCTGCCCGGCGACGGCGAACTTGCTCGCCAAGATGGCGGCCGGCATCGCCGACGATCTGGCGACCACGCTGCTGCTGGCGACAGACAAGCCGGTGCTCGCGGTGCCGGCGATGAACGTCAAGATGTGGCAGCACGCCGCGACGGTGTTCAATGTCGAGGTGCTGCGCGCCGCCGGGGTCGATGTGATGGAGCCGGACGAAGGCGCCATGGCCTGCGGCGAGTTCGGTCCCGGCCGGTTGCCCGAACCGTTTGCCGTGTGGCGGCGAATCGCCGGTCTGCTCGATTTTGATCCGGGCGCGGACGACCTGTCTGAGCGGTTGGCCGATGACCGCGAGGATGAGTTGTGGCTCGACGAGGACGATAAGGACCTTGGCGGTCTGTCGGCCTCGCTGGTCCTGCGCAGCACCAAGCAGAGCGTGCCGCTCGACGATCTGGCCTTTGAGGAAGACATCGCGCAGCCTGGTGATGAAGGGCTTATGGAAGAATTTTTGCCGGAGGAGTATGCTGAGCCGGCATTTGCGGAGGAGGAACTGCTGCCGGAGGAAGTCCCGGCCGAGCAAACTCCCGCGCCCGCGCCAACCGGGTTGGTATTGGCCAAGAAAGGCAAGGCCCGCTCCGCCCCGCCGACCGATCCCGATGCAATCAACCACACGGTCTCGGGCCATGACGACGCCAAGCCGCCCGAACCCTTCGCCGAGGTGCCGCCGGCCGGAGCGGCAGCGGCAGACGCACCGACCGGTCTGGACCAGGATCCGCTGGCCGATCAGCCCGATTTCGACGCCGAGCCCGAACACCGCCCGCTGTTCGGCAAGCATATCATCGTCACCGCCGGGCCAACGCATGAGCCGATCGATCCGGTCCGCTACATCGCCAACCGCTCATCGGGCAAGCAGGGCTATGCCATCGCCGCCGCCGCGGCGCAGGCGGGCGCGCGGGTCACGCTGGTCTCGGGGCCGGTGATGCTGCCGACCCCGCCCGGCGTTGACCGCGTCGATGTCGAGACCGCACGCGAGATGGCCGCCGCGGTCAAGAAGGCGCTTCCCGCCGACGCCGCGGTGATGGTCGCCGCCGTGGCTGACTGGCGCACGCAGCGTTTCGCCGACGAAAAGATCAAGAAGCGCGGCTCCGCCCCGCCGGCTCTGCTTTTGACCGAGAACCCCGATATTCTGGCGACCGTGGCGTCGGGCAAGCAGCGGCCCAAATTGCTGATCGGCTTTGCCGCGGAAACCGAGAACGTCATCGACAACGCCAAGGACAAGCGCAAACGCAAAGGCGTCGACTGGATCGTTGCCAACGATGTCTCGGGCCCAAGTGGCGAAAGCGTGATGGGCGGCGATGTCAATCTGGTGCATATCGTCAGCGCCAAGGGGGTCGATACTTTGCCGGAAATGCCCAAGGACGAGGTTGCCCGCATGCTGGTCGAAAGGATTGCCGATGCCCTCGCCTGACAGCATTCCGGTTCTGGTCAAGCGGCTGCCGAATGGCGAGGGGCTGGATCTGCCAACCTATGCGACGGAAGGCGCGGCCGGCATGGATGTGCTCGCGGCCGAGGATGTGACGCTGGCGCCGGGCGCGCGGCATGCGGTGGCGACGGGGCTGGCGGTAGCGATCCCGGCGGGATTCGAAATCCAGGTCCGTCCGCGCTCGGGGCTGGCGCTGAAGTACGGCATATCGGTGCCCAACACGCCCGGAACCATCGATTCGGACTATCGCGGCGAATTGAAGGTGATCGTCATCAATCACGGCGCGGCCCCCTTCGTTATTCGCCGCGGCGACCGCATTGCCCAGCTGGTGCTGGCG
The DNA here is from genome assembly GCA_043785715.1 of Novosphingobium sp. Taxonomy (GTDB): domain Bacteria; phylum Pseudomonadota; class Alphaproteobacteria; order Sphingomonadales; family Sphingomonadaceae; genus Novosphingobium. The sequence goes on from JAYVWX010000272.1 coordinate 5,315, forward strand.
CCGGTGACGCGGGCGAGCTGGCTGGAAGTCGAGCAGCTGGATGAAACCGTGCGGGGCGAGGGTGGTTTCGGTTCGACCGGCGATGTGATCGTGCTGGGGGACATGGTCACAAAAAAAGGCGGAGCCATTTCCGGCCCCGCCTGATTTTCTTCAGCCCAAAGGATCAGCTGCGCCGTCTCTCCGGCGCAACGCTGATCCGCACTGTCTCGCCCGAATTGCCGGGGAAGCCGGTGAACATCGCCTCGACCAGATTGGGCACCAGATACTGAAGACGGTTGGAGGTCGATACCGCTTCGGCCTTGCCTTCGAACAGGCGGGCGCCATCGGCCCGGCGCTCGATCTTCATATTTATGCCGCTGGTGTAAACGGTGTAGCTGTCAATGCCGCCATCAAAGAACGGATCCTGCCAGCCATAACCCCACATACCCCGGCCATAGCCATAGCTCCGGCCGTAACCGCCGTAGCCGCCATAGCCGTACCAGGGGCTCCAGAACGGATCACGCGAGAACCCGGTTGAACGAATGCGCTCGCGGCCCTGGTCCACGCCAAAATCGAAGCGGACAATGAGGTTCGCATGCCCGGGATCGCTTGGGGTGTAGCCGAGGGAGGCCATGCGGTCCGCAACCAGGCTGGCGTAGCGGGAGAACTCGATACCCCCGGCATCGCGCGGATCGTCAGCGACGACGACGAAAGTTTGACCGGCTGGCGCCGGCAGCTGCGACTGAAAGCGCGAGACATTGGCATTGAACGGCGAGGCGCAAGCCGCCAGACCGAGCATCAGCACGGCGGCGGAAGCCAGTTTGGCTCGGCCGAAGCGGGCAGTTACAGAATTGGTCATATCTATCTTCTCCGCGACACCTGCAGAGCCGGTTCGCCCGATCAAGGCGCGGCCT
>JAYVWX010000273.1:0-2054 GCA_043785715.1 Novosphingobium sp.
TAAACCGGCGGCAGGCCACGCCCCAGCCGCACCTTGCGATTGAGTTCCAGCTCCTGCGCGGTCTCATAGCAGCGGTAGACACGGCCTGCCGTAACCAGCCGCGCAAACTCGCGCTCATAGAGGTCGGACCGGGCGGACTGGCGCTCCTCGCCATCGGGTACCAGCCCCAGCCAGGCCAGATCCGCGCGGATCGCGGCAACGTATTCCTCCCGGCTGCGCTCGGCATCGGTATCGTCGATCCGCAGCAAGAAGCGCCCGCCCGCCTTTTGGGCCAGCAGCCAGTTATGCAGCGCCGCGCGGATATTGCCGACGTGGAGGTGGCCGGTGGGGGACGGGGCGAAACGTGTGGTGGTCATTCGGCCTGGTCGCATGGAAGCAATCGTGCGACAATCTTCCCGGATCGGGTTATGCTGACTTCCTCACCGGCAGCGACACGGTCGAGCAAATCGTCGATCCGGTCGGCGAGGTCGGCCTCTTCGACGCTAATCATGGCGTTGCTCACGACGCTGCTAGCCGCTCTACCTCGGGCCGCTCATGCGCAAGCGCCGCAGCCAGCTCATAGTTCGACTGCAACCCCATCCAGAACCGCGCAGTGCTCACGCCTGCGCGTTCAAGGCGAATTGCCAGATCGGGGCTGATTCCGGCACGGCCATTGACCACGCGAGACAGTGCCACCCGCGACATGCCGAGCTTCTGGGCAGCCTGCGTCACGCCCAGGCCGAGCGGCTCCAGCACTTCATCACGCAGCATCAGGCCAGGATGGGGGGGAGATTTCATCATCGCACCAGCTCCTTCAATGATAATCGTGATAATCCAGCAGCTCGACGTCCTTGCCGATGAAGCGGAATGTCACGCGCCAATTACCGTTGACCCAGATCGACCAATGTCCCTTCAGCTCCCGCTTGAGCGGATGAAGCCGGTACGCCGGCAAAGAGAGTTCGTCCGGCCCTTCGGCAACATCAAGCGCCGCCAGAATATTGAGCAGCTTACGCACATGGTCCGCATTTACGCCACGGACCGATCCGGACTCGTACAGGAGTCTGAGGCCCTTATGCCTGAATCCAACGATCATCATGTATATATCGCGTAACGATACACGATGCAATCGTAAATCACGCCGTCCGGAACGCATGGGTGATCGGATAGCGCCTGTCCCGCCCGAAGTTGCGCGAGCCCAGCTTCACCCCTGGCGGAGCCTGGCGGCGCTTGTATTCGGCGAGATGCAGCAGGCGTTCGATGCGAACCAGCGTCTCGCGATCGAAGCCCTCAGCGACCAGCTGATCGACGCTTTTCTCCTGCTCGACCAGACCAAGCAGGATCGGATCGAGCGCGTCGTAGGGCGGCAGCGAATCCGAATCCTTCTGATCCGGGCGCAGCTCGGCGCTTGGCGGCTTGGTGATAATCCGCCGCGGGATCACCACCCCTTCCGGTCCCAACCCGATCCTCGGGCGCTGGCGATTGCGCCATTCGGAAATGGCGAAAACCGTGGTTTTGTAGGCGTCCTTCAGCGGATTGTAGCCGCCGGCCATGTCGCCGTAGATCGTCGCATAGCCGACGCTCATCTCGCTCTTGTTGCCGGTGGTCACCAGCATCGGACCAAATTTGTTCGATAGCGCCATCAGCGTCACCCCCCGGATGCGCGACTGCAGGTTCTCTTCGGTGATATCGACCGGGACGTCGGCAAAGCTGCCGCTCAGCATTTCGTCGAACCCGTCTACCGCGGGCTGAATAGGGATGATATCGTGCCGGCAGCCAATCATACGGGCGCATTCGGCGGCGTCGTCGAGGCTGTCCTGGCCGGTGAAGCGGCTTGGCAGCATGACGCACCACACCCGATCCGGCCCCAGCGCATCAGCGGCGATGGCGGCGCAGATGGCGCTGTCGATCCCGCCGGAAAGCCCCAGAACCACGCCGGGAAAGCGGTTGCGGTCGACGTAATCGCGCAGCGCCAGGACCATGGCGGTGTAGATGTCCTCGGGATGTTCGGCCAGAGCGGCGATCTCGCCGCGGTCGCAGCGCCAGCCCTTGGCGGTGCGGGTCCAGTGGGTGGTGAC
>JAYVWX010000274.1:0-22543 GCA_043785715.1 Novosphingobium sp.
GTTCCACCCTTCGAGCCGCCCGGCAGGAAGGATGTGGACGGGTAGCGAGGCGGGCTTGCCGGGGATCGCCGCCCCCCGCTCGTCGGTGATCAGCGCAACATGGTGCCCGCGCCGCTCCAGCTCGCTGGCGAGCGCGAAGGCGGGTATCAGATGCCCGCCGGTGCCGCCCGCAGCGAGCACATAATGGCGTACGACACCGTTCATTTGCGCCCTCCGATGTCCCGCAACGAGGGACGCTCGCGCTCAAGGAAGGGGTTGCGGCGGGTGATCGCCAGCAGGAATCCCGTGCCAAGGCACAGCGCGACCGTCGAGGAACCGCCGTAGGAAATCAGCGGCAAGGTCATGCCCTTGGAGGGAAACAGCTGCAGATTGACCAGGATGTTGATGAACGCCTGGCCGCCGAGCTGGGCGGTCAGCCCCGTCGCGGCGAGCACAGTGAACAAATCTTCCTCCTCCATCAGCCGCAGCAGCACCCGGGCGACGATCGCGAAATAGAGGATTACGATCATCCCGCAAGCGAGCAGGCCGAATTCCTCGCCGATGACCGAGAAGATATAGTCGGTATGCGCCTCGGGCAACGACAGTTTCCGTGTGCCGAGCCACAATCCGCTCCCGGTCCAGCCGCCGGCCAGCAGCGTGCGCTGGGCAAGGTCGACCTGGTCAAAGGCGGTGCCCCCGCCGACAAACGCATCGATGCGGTGGCGGGCGTTATCGTAGAACATGTAGGCGGCCACCGCCACCCCGACGCCGCCCGCGCCCGCCAGCATGATCCGGCGCACATCGAGCCCGGTAAGCAGCATCAGCGCGAACCAGACACCGCCGAACAGGATGGCGGAACCGAAGTCCGGCTGCACCATCAGCAACATGCCGACCAGAACCATCAGGCCGAGGCTGATCTGCAACACCGGCAAATTCGGATCGCGTATCCGCCACGACAGGATCCAGGCCAGTCCGATGGCAAAGGCCGGTTTGAGGAATTCGGAGGGTTGCAGCGAAAATCCGAAATTGAGCCAGCGCCGCGCGCCGTTCACTTCGCTGCCGACAAACGGCACCAGCATCAACGCAACCAGCATGGCGAAACCGAGGACAATCCCGGCGCGCCGGGCAGTGTCCTTGGGCAGCAGCGAAGCGCCGATCAGAGCGGCCAGTCCCAGTATCTGCCAGCGCAGATGCAGCATGAAGAAGTGCAGATCGTCGAGCTTGACGCCGGCGGTCGAAAGCCGCCGCGCGCTTGCCGGCGAGGCGGCTGCGACCGCTACCGTGCCGATCGCCATCAGCATAAGCACCAGCCCGAGCAGCACCCGGTCGATCTCGCGCCACCAGATGGTCAGCTCGCTGCGGCGGCTGCGGCGGTAGCGCGTCGCGGCGCCGGACCGCATGCCGCCGGAGCCCGGCACGATGGGCGGATTGCTGGCCATCAGGCGGAGCTTCCACGGGCGGGCGGCGCGGGCTCGATCAGCGCCTCGACAATCTGCCGGAAGGCATCGCCGCGCGCCTCGTAATCGCGGAACTGGTCGAAGCTGGCGCAGGCCGGCGAGAGCATGACGACATCGCCCGGCTGCGCCGCGGCTATCGCCTCGCGCACCGCCTCGATCAGCATCTCGCTGCGGCGGACCGGCATATGCGGTGCAAGCAGTTCGGCGAACAGCGGCCCGGCATCGCCAATGACATAGGCCGCGGCGACATGGCCGTACCACGGCAGGCATTCGTCGAGATCCTCGCCCTTTGGCAGCCCGCCCACAATCCAGTGGATACGCTTGCCGGGGCTCGGCGGAAAGGCGGCAAGCGCTGGCGCGGCGGAGGCCGGATTGGTCGCCTTGCTGTCGTTGACAAACAGCACGCCGCCCGCTTCGGCGACCCGTTCCATGCGGTGCGGCAGTCCGCGGAATGTCGGCATCGCCCCCCGCCATTGTGCCGGCGTCAGGCCCAGCGCCTCGGCGATGGCGACGGCGACCGCGGCGTTCTGCAGGTTGTGCGGACCTTGCAGCGAAGGCCAGTCGACCTGCAATTCCGCCAGGTCCGCGCCATCGACGCGGTGGATGAGGTCCGCACTGCGCCGATTGAACGCTTCGCGGGCGATCCCGGCCGTGACCGCGTCCTGCATGCCGAACACAGCATGCTGATCGGACCGTTGCATGGCGAACAGCCGCGCTTTCGAGGCGGCATAGGCCTCAAAACTGTCATAGCGGTCGAGGTGGTCGGGGGTGACGTTGATCAGCGCGGCGACATCGCAGGTCAAGCTGTGGGTCAGGTCAAGCTGATAGCTCGACAGCTCAAGGACATAGACTCCGCCCGCCGCAAGCGGTTCTTGTCCGAGCACCGGCAGGCCGATATTGCCGCCCATCCGCGTCGGCAGCGCCGCGCTTTTAAGCAGATGATGGACCAGGGCGGTGGTGGTCGACTTGCCATTGGTGCCGGTGATCCCGACTACCCGGTGGGCCGGCAGGCTGTCCCTGGCGAGAGCGAACAGTTCGATATCGCCGATTATCGGCACATCGGCAGCGGCAGCGGCGGCCGCAATCGGATGGTGATTGAGCGGCACGCCGGGCGAGACGACCACCCCGGCGTAGCCCGAAAGGTCGATTGCCGATGGATCGGCGAAGTCGAGCCCGTCGCCACGCGCTTCCGCCAGCGCCAGCCGCGGTTCCTCGCGGCTGTCCCACGCCGTCACCCGCGCGCCGCTCGCCAGCAGGGTTTCCACGGCCGCCGTTCCCGAACGGGCGAGCCCGAGGACGGCGTAGGTCTGGCCGGCGAAGGCGGGCGAGGTGATCATCCCGGTTGCCATCTCATCGCAACTTGAGGGTTGAAAGGCCTACCACCGCCAGCACGATCGAGACGATCCAGAAGCGGATCACCACGGTCGATTCCGGCCAGCCCTTCTGTTCGAAATGGTGGTGGATCGGCGCCATCCGAAAGACCCGGCGGCCGGTGCGCTTGAACCAGAACACCTGGACGATGACCGAAACCGCCTCCAGCACGAACAACCCGCCGACGATGGCGAGCACAATCTCGTGATGGGCGGCAACCGCAATCGCACCGAGCGCCCCGCCGAGCGCCAGGCTCCCGGTGTCGCCCATGAATACGGCGGCCGGCGGTGCGTTGAACCACAGGAAAGCCAAGCCGGCGCCCATGATTCCGGCGCATAAAATGGCAAGCTCGCCGGCGCGCGGCACATGCGGAATGCCAAGGTATTGCGCATAGTCGACGCGCCCGGCGAGGTAGGCGATGATGGCGAAGGCGCCGGCGGCGATAATCACCGGCATGGTCGCCAGTCCGTCGAGACCATCGGTGAGGTTCACGGCATTGCCAGCCCCGACCATAACCACTGCGGCAAAGACATAATATAACGGCCCCAACGGGATGTAACGGTCCGACAGGAAGGGAATATACAGGTTGGTGCTGATCTGGCTGACGATCAGCCAGGAGGCGATGCCGGCAACCCCGAATTCCATCAGCAGGCGCATCCTGCCCGAAACGCCCTTGTGGCTGCGCTTGGTGATCTTGTCATAATCGTCCATGAAACCGATTATGCCGAAGCCGACGGTGACCGCGAGGCACGCCCAGACGAAGGGGTTGGTAAGGTCCATCCACAGCAGCATCGCCAGCACCAGCGCGATCAGGATCATCAGTCCGCCCATGGTCGGCGTGCCGCGCTTGGCGAGGTGGGTCTGGGGGCCGTCCTCGCGGATCGGCTGCCCTTTGCCTTGCCGCACCCGGAGCATGCTGATGAACCGGGGACCGATCAGCAGACCGATCACCAGCGCGGTCATCCCGGCGGCGCCCGCACGAAAGCTCTGGTAGCGGATGATGTTCGCCGCACCTTCGAAATGAAAATATTCGGCGAACAGATAGAGCATCGGGTGGCGAACTAACCTTCCTTGCCGGCCAGAGCCGCAACCAGCCCTCTTAGCCCCACTGAATTGGAACCCTTGACGAGGATCGCATCGCCCCGCTCAACGCCGAACCGGATCAGCGCCTGGCGCGCCTCGACCGGACCCCGGCAATGAGCGAAAGCGACCGCTTTGCCAAGCGCACCGTGAGCCGCTTTCCCCAACTCGTCGGCCAGGGCGCTCATTTCGTCCCCCACCAGGATAGCGAAATCGACGCCCGCGTCAGCGATCGGTGCCGCCAGCGCGGCGTGATAGTCGCGGCCATGGGTGCCGAGTTCCTTCATCGACCCCAGCACGGCGATCCGCCGGCGCGCCTCGGTCTTGCCGAGCTGGGCGAGCGTGGCGCGCATCGAGGCCGGGTTGGCGTTATAGCTCTCGTCGATCACCAGTGCGGTGCCGTCCCCGGCGCGGATGTGCAGCCGCGCACCGCGCCCGGCAAGGCCGGCCATCTCGGCCAGCGCAATGCCAGCTGCCCCAAGATCGCCGCCGGCAGCGCGCACCGCCGCCATAACCGCCAGCGAGTTGATCACCCAGTGATCGCCCGGCTCGGCCACCGTGTAGCATAGCCGGCGGTCGCCCATATCGGCGGTTACCAGCGAGCCGCCGCCCCCAAAAGCTGTTGATGGCGCGGGCACCGCATCGAGCAGCCGGACATCGGCATGGGCTGCCCGGCCGAAGGAGACAACCGCGCCTGCATGACGTTCGGCCTTGTCCCTCAACCGGGCAAAATGGGGGCTGTCTGCTGGAATGATTGCGACACCGCCGGGCTCCAGCCCCTCGAAAATCTCTGCCTTGGCATCCGCTATCGCTTCCTCGCTGCCGAGCATCTCGATGTGCGCGGGCGCGATGGTGGTGATCACGGCGATGTGCGGACGGACTAGGCGGGTCAGCGCGCCGATTTCGCCGGCATGGTTCATGCCCAACTCGAAAATACCGAAGCGGCTGCGCCCCGGCATCCGCGCGAGGCTGAGCGGCACGCCGACATGGTTGTTGTAGCTCTTGACCGAACGATGCGCCGCCCCCCGGCTGGACCGGTCGAGCGCGCCGAAGATCGCCTCCTTTACCCCGGTCTTGCCGGCCGAGCCAGTCACCCCGATGATCTTGGCCCGCGTCCGCTCGCGGCCCGCCTTGCCGAGTGCGACCAGCGCCTTGGTGGTGTTGGAGACGCGCAAGTGCGGTCCGATCACCTCACTATCGGAAACCACTGCCGCAGCACCTTTGGCGAATGCCCCGGCTACGAAGCGGTGGCCGTCGGTGCTTTCGCCTTTCAGCGCGAAAAACAGATCGCCTTCCGCGACATCGCGCGAATCGATCTCCACGCCGGATACCGCGAAATCGCCGACCGCCGTACCGCGCATCGCCCGCGCCAGTTCGACCGCATCCCACAGCGCCGGAGCAAAATTATCCTCAGCATCGCGGGGCCATTCGAGGATCCGGCTGATCGCATTCATGCTGCACACTCCCTGGCGACGGTGACATCGTCGAACGGCAGGATGCGCATCGCCTCGCCCTTGCCTATGATCTGACCTTGTTCATGTCCCTTGCCGGCGATCAGGACGATGTCGTCCGGACCGGCCTCGGCGATTGCCACGGCGATCGCTGTCCGGCGGTCGCCGATCTCGCGCGCGCCCTCTGCGCCCGCGAGAAGGGTGGCGCGAATCGCGGCAGGATCCTCGCCGCGCGGATTGTCGTCGGTCACGATCACCGCATCGGCATGAGCGGCGGCGATTCGGCCCATGGCGGGACGCTTGCCCTGATCGCGATCGCCGCCGGCGCCGAAGACGACAATCAGCCGGCCTTTGGCGTGCGGGCGCAAAGCGGCAATCGCGGCCTCCAGCGCATCCGGGGTATGCGCATAATCGACATAGACCGGTGCGCCCACGGCGCTGATCGCCGCGCGCTCCAACCGTCCGGGCACCGGCTGCAGGCGGGCCAGCGCGGCAAACGTCTCGCGCGGATCACCGCCAGTTGCCAGCACCAGCCCCGCCGCGACCAGCGCATTCGCGGCCTGATAGGCGCCGATCAGCGGCAGATAAACGGTGAAAGGCTCGCCGTCATGGACGATCTCGAGATCCTGGCCCAGCTGGCTTGGCTGGCGCGACAGCAGCCGGATCGCCTCCCCCGCCTTGCCCACGCTCATCAGCTTCAGCCCGCGCTGGCGGACATGTTCGGCGGCGCGGTCGGACCAGGCGTCGTCAGCCCAGATCACCGCCACGCCGTCGCCGGCGACGACTTCATCGAACAGGCGCATTTTGGCAGCGAAATAATCCTCCATCCCGGCATGGTAATCGAGGTGATCGCGGCTGAGATTGGTGAAGGCCCCGGCGGCGACGCCCAGCCCTTCGTTGCGGAATTGGGCAAGCCCGTGGCTCGACGCTTCGTAAGCAACGTGGCTGACACCCTCGCGCGCCAGCCCGCTCATATTGGCGAGGAAGGTGACGATGTCGGGGGTGGTCAGGCCGGTGGCCACCGATTCGTCGGGTGTCGTCACCCCCAGCGTGCCGATCGAGGCGGCGCGGCGGCCGGCCATGCGCCACAACTGGCGGGTCATTTCGACGACCGAGGTCTTGCCGTTGGTGCCGGTCACCGCGACAACGCATTCGGGCACAGGGGTGAAGAATTGCGCGGCGAGCCGGGCGAAGGCGCGGCGCGGCGCGGCATCGGCGATATGGCTCGCGCCCTCGACCAAGGCCTGCGGACGCGCCACCACAGCGACCGCCCCGGCGGCGATGGCGGCCGGAATGAAGTCCTCGCCGTTGACCGCCATGCCTTGAAACGCGCCGAACACCGTGCCCGGTGCGACCTTGCGGTGGTCAATGGCAAAGCCGGTCACCCGCGCATCCCCGCCTTCGGCAAGCGCCACGCCGGCACGGGCGGCAAGTGTGCCCAACCTCACTGGCCTTCCGCGTGGCCGACCAGCGGCGAAAGATCGGAAATATCGATGTCCCGGCCGGTGTCGGGCATAACGCCAAGCAGCGGCCCGATGCGCGGCACCACCTTGCCGACGATCGGCGCGGCGTTCCAGGCGGCGGTGCGCTGACCGGAAGTGGCGACGGTGCCCTGCGGCTCGTCGAGCATGGCGATGATGACGTAGCGCGGCTGGTCCATCGGAAAAGCGGCGGCGAAGGTCGCCACCAGCGAGCTGCGGCGGTATCCGCCAGAGCCCGGCTTTTCAGCCGATCCGGTCTTGCCGCCGACCCGGAATCCCGCCGCGTCAGCCTTGCGTCCGGTGCCGTCGGCCACAATCATCCGCAGGAGCTGACGCATCCGCGCGCTGGTCGAGGCCTTGAACACCCGGCGTCCGGCGGGCGCCTGGCCAGCTTCAAGCTTGATCAGCGTCGCCGGCCGCCAGATGCCACCATTGACCATTGCGGCATAGGCGGAGGCGAGATGGAGCGGGGTGACGGCAATGCCATGGCCATAGGAAACTGTCATGGTGGTGATCCGCGACCATTCGCCCCTCGGCCACAGCGGGAAACCCTTGGCCGGCAACTCGATATAGGGCCGCTCGTTCATGCCCAGAGAACGCATGGTCGCATTGAGCCGTGCTGCGCCCAGCTCGTCGGCCACCTGCGCGGTGACGATGTTCGAGGAATGCATCAGCGCCTCGGGTATATTGAGCGAGGGGCCCAAGTTATGGCTATCGCGGATCAGGTAGCCGCCGATCGCGAGCGGACGGTCCGATCGGTAGCGGCGCGCCATATTGGTAATCACGCCGGCGTCGATCGCCGCCGCCACCGTGATCGGCTTGAAAGTGGAGCCGAGTTCATAGACCTGATTGGTCATCCGGTTGAAGATGTTCACCGCGCCGCTGCGGTCGATCAGGTTGGGGTTGAACGAGGGCAGCGACGCCAGCGCCAGCACCTCGCCGCTATCGACATCGAGCACGATGCCGCCGGCGCCCTTGGCGTGAGTATCGAGCATGCCTTTGCGCAACTCATCCTCCAGCGCGCCTTGCACGCGGGCATCGAGAGACAGCACCGATGGCGTGCCGCGACTGAGCGGATCGGTCAAGCGCTCATCGAACACCTGCTCCATGCCGACGCGGCCGTGGCCATCGGCGCCGACGAAACCCAGGACATGCGCGGCCATGGTGCCTTGCGGATAGAGCCGCTCGTTCTCGAACGGCGATTCCAGCGCCGGCTCGCCCAGCGCATGGACGCGGTTGGCTTCTTCCGGCAGGATCCTCCGCCGCAGATAGCCCGGCTGACCCGATGCCAGCCGCGCCGCCAGCCGGCCGGCATCCTCATCCGGGAAAATCCGAACTAAAGCGGCGGCGATTTCGGCGGGGGTCTTGACCAGCGGCGCGCCGCCGTCGCCCATTGCCTTGGGATTGAACCACAGCGAATAGGCGGGGAATGCGCGTGCCAGCGGAACGCCGTGACGATCGACGATATCCCCGCGCGGCGGCAGCAGCGGGTCGGTCAACGACAGGCCGGTGCCGGCTGGCTGCAGTACACCGAGCAAAGCGATCCGCAGCAATGCGCCAGACGTAATCGCGGCGAACAGGATGAGCACCCACATCACGCGCCATTTGGCGGTGAGCAGCAATTGCTGGCGCACATTGACCAGCTGGCGGCGGCCGGGGGCGATCGTCGCGGTAATGCTGGCGGCGTTCATTGCAGCACAACCGCCGGGTGAAGTTCGGCCAGATGGTCCTTGAGACCGGTGGCATTGGCAAGTTTTCGCGCGCTGCCGTCCTTGACCTCGGCCGCCATCGCCTGCCCGGTGAGCGGCGAGACCAACGCCGGGAACGGAGCGATTTCCTCGGCGGCGGCGCTGGCGACGCGGATCGGCGCCGGGGCTCCGGGGCCAGCCGGCTTGCCAAAGTCGGCCAGCTGGCGTTCGCCGGCCAGATACTGCCCGGCGGTGGGCGCCGCATAGCCGAACTCGATGTCATTGAGCGCCCGCAACTGCTGCTGGTTGGCGCGGGTCTGGAATTCGGTTTGGAGGAACAGCTTCTCGCGCTTGAGCGCAACGATCTGCCGCTCCGCCAGCCGGACCTGGCCCTTTTCCGCATTGACGCGAAACGTCAGCGCCATGGTCAGGGCAAAGCAGATGCTGAGCACGAAGGCCCACCCGATCGAGCGGACCCGATCACGGGTGAGGTTCATGCGGCCCTCCGGTTGTCAAAGGATCGCTTGCGCGGCGGCGCATCGGTGCGGATCGCCGCGCGCAGCGTCGCGGACCGGGCGCGCGGGTTGCTCGCCACCTCTTCAGCGCCGGACCTGATCGCCTTGCTTACGCCGGTGAAGGTAGCGGCCGACCCCGGCGCGCGCTCCGGCAGATGCCGCGATGCCGCCGCCGCCGCGCCGCTGGCTTCGCGCAGGAACTGCTTGACGATGCGGTCTTCCAGGCTGTGGAAACTGACCACGACAAGCCGCCCGCCCGCGCCCAGCAGCTGCTCGGCGGCGGAAAGCCCGATTTCCAGCTCCTCAAGCTCGGCGTTTACATGGATGCGGATCGCCTGGAAGCTGCGCGTCGCTGGATCCTTGGGCGCGCCTGGACGGTGGCCAAGCGCCTTGCGCACGACCTGAGCAAGCTCGCCGGTCGTGGTCAGCGGGCGGGCGGCGACGATGGCGCGGGCGACGCGGCGCGACTGGCGCTCTTCGCCGTAGCGGAACAGCACATCGGCGATGTCGGCCTCGTCCGCGCTATTGACGAAATCGGCGGCGCTCGGCCCTTCCCGGCTCATCCGCATGTCGAGCGGACCGTCCGCGGCAAAGGCAAAGCCCCGCCCCGGCTGGTCGATCTGCATCGAGGAGACGCCGATATCCATGACCACACCGTCGACCCGGGAAATCCCGGCCTCCGCAAGGCTCTCCTGCATTTCGGAAAACCGGCGGGGATGGAGCACGAGGCGGGGCGGATCGCCCGCGGTTTCGCTCCAGTTTCTGGCAGCGGCGATGGCGTCGGGATCGCGATCGAAGGCGTGGACGGTTGCGCCGGCATCAAGCAAGCCGCGCGAATAACCGCCTGCGCCGAAAGTCGCATCGACGATCAGCGAACCGGGCACGGGGGCAAGCGCGGCGAGCACTTCGGTCCGCAGGACGGGAATATGGGAGGCGGTCATGACTCCAGCCCCTTGCCCGCTTCGCGCAGGAAATTGGCGCAGGCGGCCTGCGGGCCTTCCCAGCCCGTGCCCATCCCGGCGAGCACGTCCGGACTCCACATGGTGAAAAACGGGCCGGCGCCCTGGAAATAGATTTCCTTGCCGATGCCCGCCAGGCTGGCGAGATGGTCTGGCAGCACAAATCGGCCGCTGCCGTCAAACGGCACTTCGAAATAGCCGAACAGCTGCATGCTGCGCAGGTCGCGGTCGAATGGCGTGCCGGCCTGGATAGCGCGCACTTCCTCGCGTTCGATCTCGGCGTCAAAATCGTCGACGCGGCTGAGGCCGAAGCCGGTGAGACAGTTCCAGCGGTCGTGCTTGGTGAGGCAGAGCTGGGTCTTGCCGCTGCTGGATTCGCGCACGGTCTTGCGGATCGGCGCCGGCAGCACGAAGCGGTTCTTTTCGCGTTGCAGCGAAAAACCTTGCCCCCTGTAGCTGAACCGCTCCCCCACCACCTGTCAAATCCCCGCGCCACGTACCGCCCCGGCGGACAAATCTTCAGCACCCGGCAGCGTGCCCCACGCAGCCGGCTCGCCCCGCAGGCGGAGCGCCTCGAATTCATCCATTCCGATGAACGATCTGCTTAACCCGGGAAGCGTGGGGATGAAAGGGCAAAATGCGGGATTATTGGGGAAATACATATCACATTGGATTCATTGTAATTTCGTAGGGATAACCGCGTTGGTTTCCCGATTTGTTCGCAACATTCCCTCCAGTCCGACAAGAATCAGCGGCAAATTCTCGACTTTATCCCGCGATTTCCCCAGGTCTAAAGCATTGGGCAGATCAGGATGCGCGAGCGATCAGGATTAGCGCATCGAGCAGTCTGCCCCGCCGCCGCGCATCGTCGCCAATCGCCGGTTCGAACAGCGCGGCATCGGCGATGATCAGCGCCCCGCCCCTGCCGATCCGGCATTGCGCCGCGATTCCTCCCGCGAGAATGCGGCACTTGCTCGCGGCTCCGGCCACGGCCAGCGTGCCAGGCAGATTTACCGGCAAGCTCCCGCCAGGCACAGCTATGTCGCGCTGACCGGCGGGCTGCGCATCGTCGAATTCCAGCCGGAGTCCCCAGCGAGCGAGAATGGGCGAGAGCAGCACCACGTCCTGCGGCCGGCGCCTGTCGCCGAGGGAGAAGCGCGTGTCAGCGGTCAGCATCGGGTCGGCAAACAGCAGCACCCGCCCTCCCCGCCGCACCCAGTCGTCGAGCGCGACATTTTCGGATGGGGATAACGCCCGCGGCTGCGCCATCACCAGCAAGGCGAACCCGGCGAGCGGCGGCGGATCGGCGAAGAGCGTGTTCAGCGCACGGACGTCACCCTGGGTCCGCAACGCCCGCATCGCCCAGTGCACCTGCGCCTCGCCGTGCAGGAGCCCGCCAATGTCGTCCGCCTCCGGCCACAGGATCGGCAGCGTGGTGAACAGGCCGATCGGCCCAGCCTGCGCGTTGCTCGCGCGTCGCTCACCTGCGTCCTTGCCTGCTGAACAGCCCGCCGTAGCGAGCGCCGCTGCCAGCACCCCCACAAGCCAGCGGCTAACGGTTCGACCTGTCGGCGCTGGGGGTGACACTACTGGTAGCGGCGGGCGCGACACCGATGTCGGCAAGCGGATCATTTTCGCCTGGGGCCTTCCCCACAGTGCCGGACGCATCGGAATTAGGCCCCGCCAAGGCATCATTCATCCGTGCCCGGTTCATGATGATGTTGGCGAGGCCGACCAGCAGCAGCATCGCCGCCAGCCCCGAAAACCCGATCTGCAGGCGGTGCACAGCTTGTGCGCGCATCTCCCGCGGAGTGGGAGGCGCGTAATGCTGGGGTGCGGCGACCGACTGCACCAAGTGTGGCTGTATTGTTCGAGCCATCGCGGCGGTGGTACCCTAATCCTCCAGCCAGGGGAAGACCGGCAAATTTTTCTCGCGCAGCCACGCCGGATTGTAGAGAGAGGACAGGTAACGCAAGCCCGTGTCGCACAGGATCGTCGCGATCCGCTTGCCCTTGCCCAGCTGCTTGCCGAGCGCCACCGCCCCCGCGACATTGATGCCCGACGACAGCCCGAGGCACAGCCCCTCCTCGGCCAGCAGCCGGCCAACCCATTCGATGCCTTCCGCGTCGGAAATGCGGAATTGCGTGTCAATCGGCGCACCTTCGAGATTGGCGGTGATCCGGCCTTGGCCAATGCCCTCGGCATGGGAGGTGCCTTCCGCCTTGAGTTCGCCATGGGCGTAGTAATTGTAAAGCGCCGCGCCGTGCGGATCGGCCAGCGCAATCGTCACGCCTTCATCGAAAGCCTTAAGCGCCATGCCGACCCCGGCAATCGTCCCGCCGGTTCCCGCCGCGCAGATAAAGCCGTCGATGCGCCCGTCCATCTGTTGCCACAGTTCCGGCGCCGTCGATTCGATATGTGCTTTGCGGTTGGCGATATTGTCAAACTGGTTGGCCCAGACCGCGCCCTCGGTTTCCTCGGCCAGCCGCCGCGAGGTATGGACGAAATGGCCGGGATTGGAAAAAGGAGCCGCGGGCACCAGCACCAGCTCGGCGCGCAACGCCCGCAGCGTGTCCATCTTCTCGCGCGACTGGGTCTCGGGCATGACGATGATCGTCTTGTAGCCCAGCGCATTGGCGACCAGCGCCAGGCCGATGCCGGTATTGCCGGCGGTGCCCTCGACGATCGTGCCGCCCGGCCTCAGCGTTCCCCTCGCCTCGGCATCGCGCACGATCCACAGCGCCGCCCGGTCCTTCACCGAAGCCCCGGGATTGGCGAATTCGCACTTGCCCCAGATCTCGCAGCCCGCCGCCGCGCTCGGCCCCTTGAGGAAGACGAGCGGCGTGTTGCCGATAAGGTCGAGGGTGCTGGCGTGCGCGGGGCTTGCGGTCATTTGCATGGAAATAGTCCGCAGGCGGGTCAGGATCAATCCTCTTGGGCGATCGTCACCTTTAGGCCGTCGAGCGCCTCGGTAATCGGTATCTGGCAAGATAGCCGCGAATATTCGTTGCGGTGGTCGGAGCTGTCGAGCAGATCGTTCTCGTCCTCGCTCACATTCGGCATCCTGTCCATGAAGGCCGGGTCGATATGGACGTGGCAGGTGGCGCAGCTGCAGCAGCCGCCGCATAGCGCCAGAAGTTCATCGAACCCGTTGTCGCGAATGGATTCCATGAGCGTGCGCCCGACAGTCGCCGGAATGCTCGATTCCTCCCCCGACTGGTTGACAACAGTAATGTTCGGCATGGAATTCTCATCCTTGTGACGATGAGCCTTGTTGGCGCATTGGCCGGGCTGCTACCGGCAAGCCCGGCGATTTGCAAGATCAAGCTGGGACGACGCGGCGATGGGATTGAACACCGAAGCACTGCGCGAGGGGCTCGACGCCATCGCCGCCCGCGAGCCGGGAATCGCCCGGGCGCTAGCGCTGGCCGGCTATCCCCAAGCGCGCATCCGCGATCCCGGCTATGCGACGCTGATGCGCACCATCGTCGGCCAGCAGGTCAGCGTCGCCGCCGCCGCCTCGATGTGGCGCAAGCTGGAAGCCTTTCTCGGGCCGGAACTGTCCCCGGCCCGGCTGCTTGCTGCCGAATTCGACGCGCTGCGCGCCTGCGGGCTGTCGCGCCAGAAACAGGGCTATCTGCGCAGCCTGTGCGAACTGGCTGAAGCCGGCGCCATCGATTTCACCGCCCTGCCGGCGGACGACGAGGAGGCCATCGGCACCCTCACCCGGATCAAAGGCATCGGCCGCTGGTCGGCGGAGATTTACCTGCTGTTCGCCGAAGGGCGCGCCGACATCTGGCCGGCGGGAGACCTGGCGGTGCAGGCGGGACTGCAGAAGCTGCTGGGGCTGGACGAGCGGCCCAGCGAGAAAGCAACGCGCGAACTGGCGGAAAGCTGGCGGCCGCACCGGGGCGCGGCGGCGATTTTCACCTGGCATTGCTACAACAATCCGGCGCTTTAGGGCGGCTCCCCCGGAGCGATTGACGTTTCACCGCGCCAGCAGAAAGATCGCATGCTCCGCGCGGAAATTCGCCCCCGCAGCGCCTATTTCCCGGTCCCCCGACAGGTACCAGGCCTGCTCCACCGTAATCTCCCGCTGGCGCACCAGATCGCGGAAATCGGCGACGGTGAGATGGTGGATGTTGGGCGTTTCGTACCAGGCGACCGGCAGCAGCCGCGTCACCGGCATGCGGCCGCCCGTCAGCAGCGACAGCCGCACCCGCCAGTGGGCGAAATTGGGAAAGCTGACGACCGCGTGCCGCCCGATCCGCAGCAATTCCTCCAGCGCCTGGTCGGGCCGCATCATCGTTTGCAGAGTTTCGCTCAGGATGGCGTAATCGAACGACTTGTCGGGATAGAACGCCAGGTCGGCGTCGGCATCGCCCTGGATCACCGACAGGCCCTTGGCGACGCAGGCGGCGACATCGCCGCCGTCAATCTCCATGCCGCGCGCATCGCAGCGGCGCTGGTCGCGCAGCGCCTCGAGTAAGGTGCCATCGCCGCAGCCGATGTCGAGCACTCGGGAACCGGGCGCGACATGCGCGGCGATCAGGGCGAGGTCGGGGCGCAGCGCGCTCACTGGCTCAGAAATCCCGTCACCACCTGGTCGAGCGCGGGCACGTCGAGCAGAAAACTGTCATGGCCGAAGGGGGCCGACAGCTCGACGAAGCTGACCGGCGCGCCGGCGGCGTTGAGCGCATGGGCAAGGCCGCGCGACAGTTCGGTGGGATACAGCCAGTCCGAATCGAAGCTGACAACGCAGAAGCGCGCTTTGGTTTGCGCGAAGGCATCGGCCAGCCGGCCCCCGTGTTCCTCGGCCAGGTCGAAATAGCTCATCGCGCGGGTGATATAGAGGTAGGAATTGGCGTCGAACCGTTCGGTAAAGGTCAGCCCCTGGTGGCGCAGATAGCTCTCGATCTGGAAATCGGCGTCGAAACCGAAGGTCTTGGCCCCCGGTTGTCCATCCGGCCGGTTCTGCAGGCGGCGGCCGAATTTTTCGGTCAGGCTGGCTTCGGAGAGGTAGGTGATATGCGCCGCCATCCGCGCCACCCCGAGGCCGGCGGCGGGGGTTTTGCCGGTGCCGTAATAGTTCCCGCCCTGCCAGTCGGGGTCGGCCATCACTGCCTGGCGACCGACTTCCTGAAAGGCGATGTTCTGCGCCGGCATGGTCGCGGTGGCGCCGATCGCCAAGACCCGCTCGGCAATGGCTGGCCAGTTGGCGGCAAGGCTGAGCCCCTGCATCCCGCCCATCGAGCCGCCGACCACCGCGTATAATTTCCCGATCCCCAGCGCCTCCAGCAGCGCGACCTGGGCGCGCACCATGTCGCGGGTGGTGATCACCGGGAAGCGCATCGCCCAGGGCTGACTGTCCGGCCCCGGAGAGGACGGTCCGGTCGAGCCCATGCAGCCGCCCAGCACATTGGCGCAGATGACGTAGAACCGGCTGGTGTCGACCGGCTTGCCGGGGCCGACCAGACGGTCCCACCAGCCCGGCTTGCCGGTAATCGGATGCGGACTGGCAAGATACTGGTCGCCGCTGGTGGCGTGGCAGACAAGGATCGCGTTGTCACGCGCCAGCGAAAGCGCGCCATAGGCCTCATAGGCAATCCGCACGCCGGCCAGCTGCTGGCCGCCGTCGAGCGGCAGCGGCGCGGTGAGGTCCAGCACTTTGCTGGCATTATTGGATGCGGCGGTGGCCATGACGGCTGCGGATTGGGGGAGGGCCGCGCCTGTGTCAATTCCTCCACCTGCGGGGACGAAGGGCTGTCAATAGAGCGCAACACTGCTATGCGCACCGGCGCAATGGACCGCGCCCCCGCCCCCAAGCCCTGGATCGCCGCGATCCATGCCTATGTCCCCGGCAAATCCGCCGGAAGTGACGGGCGGGTGCTGATCAAGCTGTCGGCCAACGAGAACCCGCTTGGCACCAGCCCCCTGGCGCTGGCGGCGCGCGATGCGGCGACCGCAGACCCGTCGCGCTACCCCGATCCCGACAGCAAGGCGCTGCGCGCCGCCATCGGCGCACTGCATGGCATCGACCCGGCGCTGATCGTCTGCGGCACCGGCTCGGACGAATTGCTCAACCTCGCCGCGCAGGGCTACGCGGGGCCGGGCGACGAAGTGATCTATGTCCGCTACGGCTTTGCGGTCTACGATATCGCCGCGCGGCGGTGCGGGGCGATCCCGGTGGTCGCGCCCGATGCCGACTACGGCACCGATGTCGACGCCCTGCTGGCTCTGGTCACGGCCCGAACCCGCGTCATCTTCATCGCCAACCCCAACAACCCGACCGGCAGCTACATCGGCAAGGGCGAGGTTGCCCGGCTGCACGCCGCACTGCCATCCGATGTGCTGCTGGTGCTCGACCAGGCATACGGCGAATATGTCGCGCCCGAAAATGACGACGGGGCCTTGGAGCTGGCCCGCTCGCATGACAATGTGCTGGTCACCCGCACGTTTTCGAAGATCTACGGCCTTGCCGGCGAACGCATCGGCTGGGGCACCGCCGCGCGCGGCATCGTCGATACGCTCAACCGCATTCGCGGCCCGTTCAATGTATCGGGCACGGGCCAGGCGCTGGCGCTGGCGGCGCTCGCCGATCAGGATTTCGTCGATATTTCGCGCCGTCATAATGCCGCCGAGCGCGCCCGCTTCGCCGCGGCTATCGACACAATGGGCAATCATGGCCTGCGGGCCCTGCCCAGCCAGGCCAATTTCGTGCTGATCCTGTTCGAAGGCGCGCTGAGTGCCGAGGCGGCCTACGAGGGGCTGATGGAGCGCGGCACTATCACCCGCTGGCTGCCGCATCAGGGCCTGCCGCACGGGTTGCGCATCACTATCGGCACGGCCGGGCAAATGGATGCGATTGCGCTGGCCTTGCGCGAGATGGCGCAAGCCGCGCGATGAGCTTCGAGCGCATCGCGATCATCGGCCTCGGACTGCTCGGCGGCTCGATCGGGCTGGCGGTGCGTCAGCATATCCCCGGCGCGGAGACCACCGGCTACGACCTCGACCCCGCCACCCGCCGCCGCGCGGGCGAGCGCGCGCTTACCGATACAATCTGCGAGACCGCCGCCGAGGCGGTTCGCGCCGCCGATCTGGTGATCTTCTGCGTGCCCCCCGGGGCGATGGGCGAGGCCGCGCGGGAGATTGCCGAAGCGCTACCCAAGGCCGCGCTGGTCAGCGATGTCGGCTCGTGCAAGCAATCGATAGCCGAGGCGCTGGGCGCGGCGCTGCCGGGCCATGCGATCATCCCCGCCCATCCAGTGGCGGGCACCGAGAACAGCGGACCGGACGCCGGCTTTGCCGCGCTGTTCCACAACCGCTGGTGCATCCTCACCCCGCCGGTCAATGCCGATCCGACGCTGCTCGCGCAGCTGACGCAGTTCTGGCAGGCGCTGGGCGCCAATGTCGAGGTGATGGACGCCGGGCATCACGATCTGGTGCTCGCCGTTACCAGCCATTTGCCGCATTTGATCGCCTACACCATCGTCGGCACTGCCTCTGACCTTGAGGACGTGACCCAAAGCGAAGTGATCAAATATTCGGCCGGCGGTTTTCGCGATTTCACCCGCATCGCCTCCTCCGACCCGACAATGTGGCGCGATGTGTTCCTGTCGAACAAGGAGGCGGTGCTGGAAATGCTGCAGCGCTTCACCGAAGATTTGACCGCGCTGCAGCGGGCGATCCGCATCGGCGACGGCGACGCGCTGTTCGGCCACTTCGCCCGCACCCGCGCCATCCGCCGCTCGATCATCGCCGAGGGCCAGGACGATGCCCGGCCCGATTTCGGGCGGAGCGATCACGGGGACGGGTAGCTATTCCCCCTCCCGCGAGCGGGAATGGGGTTCACAAATCCTCCGCCTTCATCCCCACCAGCGGCGTCACCGGTTCATGCGCCGCCATCCGGGCCAGCAGCAGGCCGAGGTCGTGTTCGGCCATGACGATCCCGCGATGCGCCGGGCGGACGAAGCCGATTTCCGCCATATGCCGGTTGAAGGCGAGCAGATGGTCAAAGAAGCCAAAGGCGTTAAGCAATCCGACCGGCTTGGCATGATAGCCAAGCTGCGCCCAGCTGACCGCTTCCCAAAGCTCGTCCATGGTGCCAACGCCGCCCGGCAAGGTGAGAAACCCGTCCGACAGGTCGGTGAAGGCGAGCTTGCGTTCGTGCATGCCGGCAACGATGTGCAGTTCGGTGCAATCGGGATTGGCAAGCTCGGCGTCGGCCAGCCGCTCCGGGATTACGCCGATCACCTCGCCGCCTGCCGCCAGCGCCGCACCGGCCACCGCGCCCATCAGCCCTGCCCTTCCGCCGCCATAGACCAGGCCGATGCCGCGCCTTGCCAGCTCCTCGCCGACCTGGCGCGCCAGTTCGACATAACGCGGATCGGCGGGCGCTGCCGAGCCGCAGTAAACCGCGAGCCGTTTCATGGCCGCCTTTCGCGCAAGTCAGCGAGCATTGACTTGGCAACCGCCCTGGCGCCGGCAATCGCGCCCGGAATTCCTCCGCCCGGCCGGGTGCCGGCGCCCGCAAGGTAGAAGTTGCGGATTTTGGCGTCGCGGACGGGCAGCCGCCGCCACAGTCCCCGCGCCAGTCCTTTTTGAAGGCCGAAGGCGCTGCCCGCCCAGGCGTTGAGATCTAGCGCGAAATCGCGCGGCGCGTAGTGAAAGCTGGTCACCATCCGGTCGCCCAGATCGGGGATCAGGCGCCGGCCGACCTCGTCGAGGATACGCCTCTCGATCAACGGCCCGGCCTGGTCCCAGTCGATCGGCAGCTTGCTTTGGTTGGCGACCGGGATCAGCGCGCGGAACGTGCTTTTGCCCGGGGGCGCCAGCGACGGATCGGTGACCGAAGGGTGGAGCAGAAAAATCAGCATGTCGCGCGGCAGTACCCCGTGATCGAAGATGTCGTCGAGCAGTCCCTCATAGCGCGGACCGAACAGCACCGTTTCATGCGGGATTCCCGGCCAGCTGCCTTCGAGCCCGAAATAGACTGTGAAGCAACTAGGGGAAGAATGCTGGCGCATAAGCCGCCGTGCCATTTCTCCGCCCCGCATGCTGCCGGCCAGCAAATCGCGATAGGCATGAACCGCATCGGCACTGCTGGCGACCGCATCGAAGCGCTGCCGCCACCCGCTGACGCATTCAACCTCGCTCGCCCGGTCGCCCAAGGTGTGGATATGCAGCACCGGATCGTGCAGTCGCAGCGCGCCGCCCAGCCGCTCGAACTGCCGGGCCATGGCGCGGGCGAGGCCATACATACCGCCCTTCGGCCACCACGCCCCGCGGTCGAGCTCGAACTTATGGCCAAGCGCATGATAGACGCTCGCGGTCAGCGGATTGGCGCCGGTCATCAGCGCCTGGACAGTGAAAGCTTCGCGCAGCTTCTCGCTTTTGACGAAGCGCGAAACGGCGCCATAGGCCGAACGCCATGCCTGGTAGCGCAGGAACACCGGCACCGCCCTCGCCAGGCTCGACAGGTCGGGCGGCGGCGCGGCCAGCAGCCGCGCGGTGCCCTCCTGTAGAGCATTGGCCGACCAGCGCAGAAATTCTTCGTATCCGGCGGCATCTTCGGGCGCGATGCGGGCAATCTCGCGGCGCAGCGCGTCGGCATCCCCGGACAGGTCCAGCGTGGTTCCGTCAATCCAGGCCAGCCGGCGGAACCGCTCGACCGGCAGCAGTTCGATATCGTCCGCCATGTCATGGCCCGACAGCTGCCACAGATCGACCAGGCTGGCGGGATTGCCGATGCTGGCCGGTCCGCCATCGAAGCTGAAGCCCTCGCGGTCCCAGCCGTAAGCCTGACCGCCCACCCGGTCGCGCGCCTCGACCAGCGTGGTCTCGACGCCGGAGGATTGCAGCCGGATTGCCAGCGCCAAGCCGCCAATGCCGGCGCCGATGACGCAGGCCCGCGTCAAGCGCGGGCTCTTGGCGGGAGATAAAGTGCGTTTGCGGTTCCCTGCATGGCCATGGGGTTAGGCGCAAGCGCCGCATGCCGCAACGCCTGTGCTTGGCAGCGGCCAAAGCTTGCGCCATGACCGCCGCCGATGCCAGACTTCGCTATCGCCCCAGCCGCTCTCGCCGACGCCGCCCAGGTAGCCGCGATCTATGCGCATTACGTGACCCACGGCACCGCCACCTTCGAAATCGCACCGCCGGGCGAAACCGAAATCGCCGCGCGGATGGCCACTGTGCTCGGCTCGGGCTGGCCGTGGCTGGTGGCGCGGGACGCGGGCGGCGAGGTACTCGGCTATGCCTATGCCGCACAATTCCGCGAGCGCGCCGCCTATCGCCATGCCTGTGAGAACAGCGTTTATCTGCGCGTCGATCAGCGCGGACAGGGGATTGGCGCGGCCCTGCTTAATGCGCTCATTGCCGCTGCCAGTGCCTGCGGCTTTCGCCAGATGATCGCCGGAATCGCCGGATCCGAGCCATCCTCGATCGCCCTGCATGCCAAGGCGGGCTTCCGCGAAGTCGCCCGGCTGCAAAGTGTCGGCCACAAGCATGGACAATGGCTCGACGTCGTCTACATGCAGCGCAGCCTCGGTGCCGGCGATAATAGCCCCCCCGTGGAGGAACCGGATTGAACAGCCTGCTCCCGCACCGGCGCGCGCTGATCCTTGCGGCGCTGATCTGGGCCTATGTAGGTTTCATGCTGCTGGCGATGCAGCGCCCGGTGATCTGTCCCTGCGGCTCGATCAAGCTGTGGTGGGGCGTGGTGCAAACAAGCGAGAACAGCCAGCACATTTCGGACTGGTACAGCTTCAGCCACATCATCCACGGGCTGCTGTTCTACGCCGCCGCGCATTTGCTCTGGCGGCGCTGGAACCTGTTCGACGGCGCGCCCACCCGCTGGGCACTGCCCATCGCCATTGCCATTGAGGCGAGCTGGGAATTGCTGGAAAACTCGCCGATGATCATCGAGCGCTACCGCGCGGTGACGCTGAGCTAGGGCTATGCCGGCGACAGCATTGTCAACTCCATGGCTGACATTGGCTGGATGGTGCTGGGCTTCTGGCTCGCGGGCCGGCTGCCAGTGTGGGCGAGCGTGGCTGTGGCAATCGCCTTCGAGCTGTTCACCCTCGCCATGATCCGCGACAATCTGACGCTCAACGTGCTGATGCTGGTCTCGCCGATCGATGCAATACGACAATGGCAGGCGCATGGGTAAAGGCCGCGAGGGAACCAGTCGAAGCTTGCTCGATTACGGTTCCATTACAATTCGGTAATGCATCCGTCGCTATCAGGCTCTTGGCGCCATATCGAGGCAGCTTTCGACCGACGCGGTTTTCGAGGAGCAATTGCAGTGACGAGACAGCGATTGCGACCCTTGCTCATGATGTTGCCGGCGGCCTGTTTCGCCCTTCCCGCCGCCGCGCAGGAGGTCCCGCAGATCGCAGCTGAACCAAGCGTATTCGATGGTGATTTCCTGATCGTTGGCGCTGGTCCGGTCGTCGCCCCAAGTTACGAAGGTTCGGACAATCTCTCCATCATCCCCGCTGCCGGCATCGCCGGGCGGCTCGGCGGCATCGGGATCAGTGCGCGCGCCGGCGGCATCGCCCTCGACGTTATACCGGATTCGGACCAGCGCGTCGGCATCGCGCTCGGCCCCGTGGTCCGCTATCGTTCCAACCGCACCGGCAATCCCCGCGACCCAGTAGTAGCCCGGCTCGGCAAGTTGAAGGGCGTGATCGAGGCCGGGGCCAACGTCGGCATCGCAGTGAAGCACGTGCTCAACGGCTACGATTCGCTCAGCGCCAGTGTCGACATGCGCTGGGACGTATCGGGCAGGGGCAGCGGCTACATCATCTCCCCCGGGATCAGCTATCTGACGCCGCTGAGCGAGGCGCAGGTGGCTGGCGCGGCTATCTCGGCCAATTTCATCGACAGCCGTTACGCCCGCTATAATTTCTCGGTGACGCCCGCCGGCGCCGCCGCCAGCGGCTTGCCCGCCTATGACGCGCATGGCGGCTTCAAGGACTGGAGCATCGGCGTGTTCACGGCGCGCGACCTGAACGGGAGTTTCATCGACGGCGGTTTCTCGGTCGCCGTCGGCGGCATGTATTCGCGGCTCTATGGCAGCGCCGCGGAAAGCCCGATCACGGCGATCCGCGGCCGCCGAGGCCTATGGGTGTTCGGCGGCGGGCTGGCCTATATCTTCTGATCGGCCGCGAGTGCCGCGCGCACTGCCTGGCGCAGCACCGGCAGCACTTCGGCCTCGAACCACGGATGTTTTGCCATCCATAACCGGCTGCGCCAGGCGGGATGGGGCAGCGGGAACAGACCGGGCGGCGCTTCCCGATAGCGGCGCACCGCCTCGGTCATCGACGCTCCCAACGCGCGCGGCAGATAGCGCGCCTGGGCATAACGCCCGACCAGCAGCATCAGCCTGACCGCGGGCAGTTCGGCCAGCAGCCGCGCATGCCACAGCGGCGCGCATTCGCGGCGCGGCGGCAGATCGCCGCTCGTGCCCTTGCCGGGATAGCAGAAGCCCGAGGGCATCTGCGCCACTTGCTGCGGATCATAGAACGTCTGCCGGTCAAGCCCGGTCCAGTCGCGCAGC
>JAYVWX010000275.1:0-3757 GCA_043785715.1 Novosphingobium sp.
TGGCGCTGGCGCGGGGCGATCTGCGCAGCTCCGAATCCAATCTCATCGGCGCGCGCGAGCGCTATATCCAGGTGGTCGGCAAGGTTCCGCAGAATTTGCAGCCGCCGCCGCCGCTCCCCGGCCTGCCAGGCTCGCCCGACGACGCGGTGCAGGCCGCACTCGGCGACAATCCCGACCTGATCGCCGCCAAGGAACGCAGCCGCGCGGCCGGTTACGACGTGCGCGTCGCCGGTTCCGGCCGCTTGCCACGCGTCAGCCTGTTCACTGGCGGGGATTATACCAACTATCTCGGCACGCTCGGCGCCAGCAATATTCCTGCGGGCTCGTTCGTCCAGCGCCAGACGACCGCGCTGGGCGGAGTGCGCGCCTCGATCCCGATCTTCCAGGGCGGGTTGCCCGCGGCGCAGCGGCGCCAGGCCCAGGCCCGCGAGGGCGCATCGCTTGAAGATCAGATCGCGGTTGAGCGCGATGTCATCGCCCAAGTCCGCGCCGCCTATGCCTCGTGGCAGGCGGCGAATGAAATCATAACGTCGACCCAGACCGCGGTGGACGCCGCGTCGCTCGGTCTGGAGGGGGTCCGCGCCGAAAACAGCGTCGGCACCCGCACGATTCTCGACATATTGAATGCCGAGCAGGAGCTGGTGCAGGCCCGCGTCCGGCTCGCCACTGCCCGGCGCAATGCCTATGTCGCCGGCTTTTCGCTGCTCGCCGCGATGGGCAAGGCGGAATCGCGCGATCTCGGGCTCGAGGGCGGCACCTTCTACGATCCGCAGGTCAATTACCGGCGGGTGCGCAATGCCTGGTGGGACTGGTCGAATGACCCCGCCCCGATCGCCAAATCGACACGCACGGTTGACACTCCGGCCCAGGATGGGTCAATCCCGGCGCAGTAATCAAGGGGATCGGGTGATTCCCGCGTGGTGGAGTTTAGGGGAAATGCGTCAGCCAGGCGAACCGTCGGTCGAGGAAATCCTCGAATCGATCAAGAAAGTGATCGCCCGCGATAACCGCGCCGAGGCGGATGACGCGCGGAAGCTGCGCGAATCACCTGGCGCCGAGGCCGGCCGAGAACCGGTTGAGCCGGCGCCGGCAGGCCCCGATGAGGCGAACGAGGCCGGAATACTCGATTTGTCGGATAATGCCGAATACGACCATCAAGTGCTCGAAGATCAGGACGATGCGGGCAACGCCAACGACCGTGCGCCCGCAGTCGAGCCCGCGGCCGCGCCGCTGGTGACCGAGGACGCCCGCATTTCGATGCGGGATTCGCTCACCGCGCTGGCGATGCTGTCCGCGCCCGGCGCGCCGCCGCAAATCGTCCGTTCGGGCGAGACCTCGCTTGAGGGTTTGACCCGCGAACTGCTGCGCCCGGCGCTGGCGGACTGGCTGGAAAAGAACCTGCCGCCGCTGGTCGAACGGCTGGTCGCGGCGGAAATCGCCCGGATCGCCGGCAAACGGGGCTAGTTGTCGGCCGCCTTTGCCCGGGTCGTGCTGGTGTGCATGCTGAAAGCCAGCCGTTTGCCCTGCCGGAGGGTTATAGCGCATTGATCAAAGCCGTGATGCTGAAACTATGAGCCAGGACACCCCGAAATTCGCCGCCGCGCGCGCTGCGCTCCGGGAGGAATATGGCGCCGGAACCCGTCGCCACATTTTTCTCTGCGCTGAATCGGCCAAGGCGAAATGCTGCCCGCCCAGTACCGGATTGGCCGCCTGGAAGTTTCTCAAGCGCCGTCTCCGGGAACTCGGCCTCGACCGCGACGGCGGCATTGCCCGGACCAAGGCTGATTGCCTGAAAATTTGCGCCGCCGGTCCGGTGGCGGTCGTCTGGCCTGACGGGGTCTGGTACCACAGCTGCACCGAGGCTGTGCTGGAACGGATCATCCAGGAGCATCTGGTCGGCGGGGTGCCGGTAGAGGAATACCGCTTGCGCCCGGCGGACCAGGCCGCGCCCTAATTCTTGTCTTCCTCGTCCGCCTCGTCCGCCTCGTCCTCCAGCGGATTGGCGATGGCCTCGTCATGGCCGGTGCCGCTGGACAGGAATACCAGCCCCATCAGCGCAGACATCAGCAGCATGGCAAAGCCGATGGCGAGCGCCGTGGCGATATAGAGGTGAGCCGAAACCATCCCGTTCTTGCGGTAAAGCGCCACGAAGGAGGCGGCGACCATCACCACGGTGATGGTCATCATGAAGCGCATCAGCCGCTTGTAGCGGGCCCAGGCATGCGCCGCGGTTGCTGGATCGTCGAGTGGCGAACGGGGGATCATGGCTTGGCCATGGCCCTCGCACGGTGCCGCCGCAACCGCTTTCAGGGGCATGGCGGATAATTGCGATCCGTGTCATGATTGGCGCCAGACAGAGGAGACGCCGCCATGACCCTTGGCCGCCTGATGGAAACCCGCAGCGCATCGATCATCAGCTGCGATTGCACTACGACTGTACGCGATGCCATCGCCCTGCTGGCGGAGCGCCGGATCGGCGCGCTGCCGGTGCTGACGGACGGCGAAGTCGCGGGCATTTTTTCCGAGCGCGATGTGATCTACCAGTTGCAAGCGCAGGGGCCGGAGGTACTGGACAAACCGGTCGGCGAGGTGATGACCGCGCCTGCGCTGACGGTCACGCCCGAAACCGGCGTGCTCGCAGCCCTTGCGCTGATGACGCAGCGGCGGCTGCGGCACTTGCCGGTGGTGCAGGGCGGCAAGATGATTGGCTTCGTATCGATCGGCGATCTGGTGAAATACCGCATCGACCTGATCGAATCCGAAGCCGAAGCGATGCGCGTCTATATCCAGTCGGCGTGAGCGCCCGGGTCCGCCGCCCTTGCCCCGAGCCTGCGCGCGCCCTACATCCAGGCCATGCAGACGACCATGCCAGCCGATGTGATCACCCTTAGCGCCTCCGCCGCCGCCCGCGTTGCCGCGATTGCCGCCAAACAGGCCAAGCCGGCGGTGCTGCGCCTCTCGGTCGAAGGCGGCGGCTGTTCCGGCTTTCAGTACCAGTTCGGCCTCAGCGAAGGGGCCGAGCCCGGTGATGTCATCGCAGAAACCGACGGGGTTCGCCTGGTGGTCGATCCGGTCAGTCTGGAGCTGGTGTCGGGCTGCGTGGTCGATTTTGTCGAATCGCTGAGCGGCGCCGCCTTCCGGGTGACAAACCCGCAGGCCACGGCAGGCTGCGGTTGCGGGTCCAGCTTCGCTGTCTGATGAAGGTCGCATCGTTTAATATCAACGGTATCAAGGCCCGGCTGCCGCGCCTGCTTGAATGGCTGGAGGAAACCCGGCCGGGAATTGCCTGCCTGCAAGAAATCAAGACCCAGGACGAAGGTTTTCCCGCCGCCGATTTCGAAAGGATCGGGTATCAGGCGATCTGGCACGGGCAGAAGGCCTTCAACGGCGTCGCCATTCTCGCCGATGGCGCCGCGCCGGTGGAAGTGCGGCGCGGCCTGGAGGGCGAGCCGGAGGACGAGCATTCGCGCTATATCGAGGCCGATGTCGCCGGGCTGCGGGTCGCCTGTATCTATCTGCCCAACGGAAATCCTCAGCCCGGGCCGAAATTCGATTACAAGCTGCGCTGGATGAAGCGGCTGCGCGCGCGAATGCGGGCGATCGCCGCCGAAGAGGTTCCCGCCATTGTTCTTGGCGATTTTAACGTCATTCCCGAGGACAAGGACGTGTGGTCACC
This sequence comes from Novosphingobium sp., assembly GCA_043785715.1. GTDB lineage: Bacteria > Pseudomonadota > Alphaproteobacteria > Sphingomonadales > Sphingomonadaceae > Novosphingobium. Next base: position 3,677 of record JAYVWX010000275.1, read on the forward strand.
CGCGGCGATGGCAATGGATGCGCTGATGCAGCCCGAATCGCGCGATGCCTATGCCCGCCTGCTGGGCGACGGCTGGACCGA
>JAYVWX010000276.1:0-2796 GCA_043785715.1 Novosphingobium sp.
ATCACGCCGAATGCGCCCTGGTATCCTTCCAACGCGCGGCGGACCGCCAGGCATAGCGACGAAATCCGCAGGTTCCGGCGCGATTTTATCTCGATCAGCAGCGGCACCCGCCCGCTGACCTGATCCAGCACCTGTCGCAGTGTCGGAATTGTGTCGGTGCCGGCGGCTAGCGCGATTCCACCCAGCTGCTGGGCACTGCGCCCGGCAACCGGCCCGTTCTCCCCGGTCAGCCGGTCGAGCTCCCAATCATGGAACACCATCGCCTGGCCATCGCTGGACCTCTGGATATCGCACTCGATGCCGAGGCCCCGCGCGATGGCGGCGGCGAAGGCGGCCGGGGAGTTTTCCGGGACACCGCGCCCGTGCAACCCCCGGTGCGCGAAATGCGTCTGCCCGATCCATGCCACCTTGCGCGGCTCGGGCGCCGGCGCGAAGCAGCGGTCAAGCAGGGCGAACAGCGGCAATGGCGTCGATCTCAACCGCAGCGCCCAGCGGCAGCACTGGTACGCCGACGGCGCTGCGCGCGTGCCGGCCGGCCTCGCCGAACAGCGCGGCCATCAATTCGGACGCGCCGTTGGCGACTTTGGGCTGGTCAGTGAAGTCCGCGGTCGAGGTGACAAACGCGCCCAACTTGACGATCCGCTCGATCCGCGAGAGCGAGCCCAGCGCGGCTTTTAACTGCGCCAGAATCATCAGCCCGCAGGCCCGGGCCGCATCATAGCCTTCGGCGGTCGAGACATCCTCGCCAAGCCGTCCCTTGACCAGCGCCCCGCCGATAAACGGCAGCTGCCCGGAAACATAAGCCAGACCTCCCGCCACCACCACGGGGACATAGGCGGCGACCGGCGCAGCCGGTTCGGGCAGGACCAGGCCGAGCGCGGCCAGCTTCGCTTCAAATTCAGAGTCAGTCATCATTGGCCGAATAGAGCCTGTCCAGCAGCCAAGGCAAGGCCGCCGCCCAATTGTCGATGCGGGCATGGGCATGGCCGGCCGTGAGGGCGCAGGATATATTCGGCGCGATGAGCGGCTCGCCGCACAGATGCAGCCGCGAGACATGCGGCGCGATTTCGGCGACCGATCCGTGATGCTGCGCAAGATCGTCGATGAAGATCGCGCGGCTCGGGCGGTATTCGTCGAGAATCGCCTTCAGCGCCGGGCCCTTTGGCCCCTGGTTGGTAAAGACCCTGAGATCGATCCCGTGATCGGCCAGTTGCCGGGTGCGCGCTTCCTGCCGGTGATCGTTGAGATTGGTCAGCACCACCACATCGGCATGGTCCGCCAGTGCCGACATGGCGCCGACCGAACCGGCGATCGGCAACTGGCGATGCATTTCGCTATCGAAAAACAGATTGAGCAGCGGCCAGATTTCCCCGGTTGCGACCAGCTCCCCGGTCCCCTGCCGGGTCATGGCATTGGCGAAATCGCCAGAGCTCATGTCGAAGTTTATGCCGTGCTGGTCGGCCAGCCAATCGCGGAACGGGGCGATCATGTGGAGCAGCACTTCATCGCAATCGGAAATGATCAGCGGGCGGCTCATGCCCCCAGCCTTTCGCGGGCGCCGGCCAGCGCCTGCGGGGCGACTCCCAGAGCATCCGCCGCCGCCAGCAGATCGGGTTCATGCGCGCAGAGGAAATCGAGCACGGCGCCAAGCACCGCGCCCTCGCCCAGTCCGGCGCGCAGGGCTTCCGGGGTCAGCCCGGTGAGCGCCAGCAAACGCCCGGCGCGATCTTCGTCGGCGAGTAGCCAGCCGAGTGCGGCGAGCGCCAGCGCCTCGGGGTCGGCGGCGGGGGATGATCGGTCACGGAGAATTGTCAGGAACCTTCCAAAGACATAGAGCCCATGCAGCGCCATGGCGTGCGGGGAATCAAGTGGCAAAGCGAATTCTTGTTGTCGAGGACAACGATCTTAACCGCAAGTTGTTCTGCGCTGTGCTCAAAAGCCAGGGCTTTGCCGTCGAGCCGGTCGCCGACGGGCTTCAGGCACTGGACCGTGCGCGCGAATTCGTGCCGAACCTGATCATCATGGATATCCAGATGCCCAATGTCTCGGGGCTCGATCTGATCGAGGCGGCAAAGGCCGACCCGGTGCTGCGCTCGATCCCGGTCCTCGCCGTCACCGCCTATGCGGGCAAGGGCGACGAGGAGCGCATCCGCGACGCCGGCGCGGACAATTACCTCGCCAAGCCGGTGTCGATCGGCCCGTTCATGGCGGCGGTAAGGGCGCTGCTCTGACTTGACTTGGGCGCAATGACGCCGCTTTTGCGCCGCAATCCTCGGCCAGAGGGCCGCAACCGCAACTGGAGCATATCTGTGATCGACCGTGCCGCCACCGCCAACCGCATCGCCGTCATCCTTGAACCGTTCAACAAGAAGGGCGTGGCCGTCACCGATGCCTCGACTTTCGCCGGCGATCTCGAGTTCGACAGCCTGACGGTGATGGATTTCGTCGCCGCGATCGAGGACGAATTCGACATCATCATCAGCATGAACCAGCAGGCGGTGATCGAGAATTACGGCCAGCTGATCGATGCGGTGGTGAAGCTGCGGGGTTGATCGCAGCATGACCGACCTTTTCAGCAAATTCGATCCCGTCATCGAAATGCGCCGCAGCTTGTTGGCGACGGGCGTGACCGACCCGTTCAGCCTGGTGATGGAACGGGTGCTCTCGCCCACCGTCGCCATGTGCAACGGGCGCGAGACGATCCTGCTCGGAACCTACAACTACATGGGGATGACCTTCGATCCCGATGTCATCGCCGCCGGCAAGCAGGCGCTCGCCGACTTCGGCGCGGGCACC
>JAYVWX010000277.1:0-4615 GCA_043785715.1 Novosphingobium sp.
CCGCGCCAGCCACCGGGCAGGCGCGGCGTTTCGGTCTGCGCATCTGTGCCACTGGGGCGGACAAAATCAGCAACCAGCGCGGCGTTAATCTCCCCCGCCACTCCTGATAGCCGCGGCATACAGCGCGATCGCCGCGGCATTCGACACGTTGAGGCTTTCGATCGCGTTACCGATCGGCAGGCGCGCCCGGGCGTCGCAATGCTCGCCGATGTTGCGGCGCAGGCCTTCGCCTTCGCTGCCCAGCACCAGCGCGACCGGGCCGGCGGGCAGCGCCTCGGCAAGTGTCATGGGCGCCTCGCCATCGAGCCCGATTCGCCAATATCCCGCCTCGGCGATGTCTTCGAGCGCCCGGGCGAGATTGACCACACGCACCCAGGGCACAATTTCCAGCGCGCCGGAGGCGGACTTGGCCACCACCCCCGATTCAGGCGGCGCGTGCCGGTCCTGCGTCACCAGCGCGATCGCATGGAAGGCGGCAGCGGAGCGCAGGATCGCGCCGACATTGTGCGGATCTGTCACCTGGTCGAGCACCAGCACCGGGCGGGCCGCATCGCCTTGCAGGACATCGTCGAGGAAAACATCCTCGAGGGCATCGCATTCCAGCACCAGGCCCTGATGAGGCGCGTCGCGCGCCACCAGCCGGGCAAGATCGGCGCCTTGCGCATATTCGAGCGGGAAATTGGCTGGCAGTTCGCCGTTCAGCGATTCGATGCCCTCGCGCGTCGCCCAGAGCTTGCGGTGCTTGCGCTCGGGGTTGCCCAGCGCCGCCTCGACCGCGTGACGGCCCCACAGCCGCACCGCTCCGGTGCTGGCGCGGCCCGAACCGCGCCCGCCCCGCATCCGCCCCGCTTGCCCCCGCAGCGCCCGCGCCGGCCCGCCGTCATCGCCGCGCTTGATCATGTCTTTCCCCTGCTATCGTCAATGCCAGTCCCTAGCATTCGCACGGGGGCGAGTCACACGATTGACAGGCGCCATTGACAGGCGGGGCGCGCTTCGTCATTGACCGCGCCTTCCCGCCCGGTTGGCTCTTCGGAGCCACAAATGGCGGGAGTTACCCGGCGCCGGCGTGCTGGTGTGGACAGGTGGCCGAGTGGTTAATGGCAGCAGACTGTAAATCTGCCCGCGTGAGCGTACGGTGGTTCGAATCCACCCCTGTCCACCACCAAGCTCACGGGCGGCTTTGACGGCCGCCCGCAGTAACGATCCCTCCCGGCGCATCACCGACAGGCAATCGCAGTAATCGACGGCCTGATTCGATAAGAGTTGGTGGGTCCGACCGCTATCTGATCAGCGTGGAGCGACGGCAGGGCAATGCCGGATAGGTCGGGGGCGAGCGGACCAAATTCGAAATGCGGACCCAGCAGCCGATGAAGATCACGCTCAAAAGCTTGTGAAGGCGGCGACGAGCACCTAATAGACGGTGATGCCCGGACAAATTCTAGACAACCAGGGGAAGGGCGAAGCCGGCTGGCATTGGCCTTCCGTCCATCCCGAAGGCCGAAAATTCGCCCTTATTGTTGCCGCAATGAGCGCGCTCGCCGCTTTTTTTGCGTGGGAGACGATCGCCTGGCCGCTGGCCGTGCTGGTCCTCGCGGTATTGGCATTTTTTCGCGATCCGCGGAGGGTTACGCCGCAAAATGAACGCTTTGTCGTCTCTCCGGCCGATGGCCTCATCACCCTGATCCGCAAACTGCCGCCGCCGCGGGAGATGTCTATGGATGACGGCAGCGGATCGAGCGGCCTCGGGGAGGCGCCGGTGACCCGTATCTCGATTTTCATGAGTGTGTTCGACGTTCACATCAATCGCGCGCCGATCGGGGGGACGGTGCGGCGGGTGATCTACATCCCCGGCCGGTTCCTCAACGCCGATCTCGACAAGGCGAGCGAGGAGAACGAGCGTCAGCATATTCTCATCGACCGGGGCAACGGTATCGCCATCGGCATCACCCAGATTGCCGGATTGGTGGCGCGGCGGATCGTGCCCTTCGTCAAGCCCGGAGATATTCTCGCCGCCGGCCAGCGGGTCGGGCTGATCCGCTTTGGCAGCCGGGTCGATGTCTATCTTCCTGCCGGGACGGAGCCGCGTGTGGTGCTGGGCCAGAAGGCCATTGCTGGCGAAACCGTACTGGCTGAACTCGGGCAGGCCGATCTGCTTGAGGGTGTCAGCCAGTGATCGAACGGCGCGCGCCGCTGCGCGCCCGAAGGTTGCCGGCCGGCCTGACTCTGCGGGCGCTGGCCCCCAATGCGATCACCGCGGCCGCACTTTGTGTCGGCCTCACCGGAATTCGTTTCGCGATCGGGGGCGAGATTGAAAAGGCCGTCATCGCCGTCATTTTAGCCGGGATGCTGGATGGTATCGACGGCCGCATCGCCCGGTTGCTGAACGCGCAGTCGCGCTTTGGCGCCGAACTCGACAGCCTGGCCGATTCGATATCGTTTGGCGTTGCCCCGGCGCTGATCATTTATTTGTGGACGTTGCAGAGCCTGCCGCGGCTCGGCTGGTTTGCGGCGCTGGCCTTCGCCATCTGCTGCGTGCTCCGGCTGGCGCGATTTAACGCACGTATCGATCTGCCTGAGGAACCGCACAAATCCGCTGGATACCTTACCGGTGTTCCGGCACCAGTCGGCGCCGGCCTCGCGTTCTTGCCGGTTTATCTGTGGATCGCCAGCGGACGGGAAGAATTTGCCGAGCCGGTCCTGGTCGGCGGCTGGCTGGTGTTGATCGCGTTCCTGATGATTTCCAGCCTGCCAACTCTGAGTTGGGGCAGGCTGCGTCCACGCCGGCGCATCCGGCTTGAGGTCATCGCGCTGACCGGGCTGGTGGTTGCAGCGCTGTTGACCGAGCCCTGGTTCACGCTGGTGGCGATTTGCGCGATCTACCTTTTGATGCTTCCGGTCGCGTTTATCAGCTATGCACGGTTCAAGCGGCTGCGCGCCGCGCGGATCGGACAGCCGGTTGTGCCGGGCGAGGCGAGTGCTCCCTGAGCCGCGCCGCCGCCGGCTGTAAGTAAGCCGGTTCCACTACGATCCAGCGGCACTGAACAGCAGCATTGCCGCGCTTCATCCGGGCCTGCAACGCCAGCGCCTGATAGCCATAGCGCCGATAAGTGTCGACGATTGCGGACAGGGCGAAGGTCGCTATCGCGATGAAAAACACGGGGAGCAGAATTGCAGCCACGAAGAATACCTTTCAGATTCCTTTATGTGCACGACTCAGTGGAAAAGCCCGGCATCCCTGGGTGCATAACGCGCTTATCGGCCATTAAGTTCCTGGTCTCTACCACATTAACCTATATGTTCATGATATGTTCCAGCCTGTCAAGCGGAATCGGGGCAAGCGGTTTTCGTAGCGGGTCAAATCGCCGCTGGATTTTGCCGAGAAGGCCCGGTAAGGGCGCGTTCGCCTGCGAATCACGTGCGATTTTCGGGCAAATTCACATGGGAAGCACTTCCATCCCGGTGCTGTTGCTATCAGCCGAGAGTTCGCTCTTCGCCAGCAACGGTTCCTGCTTCCCAGAGGCTGGCTTCGATTCGAGGCCGAACCGGAAAGGTATTACTTATGGCGGCTTCCACCGTCACCATGCAGCAATTGATCGAGGCCGGCGCGCATTTCGGCCACCAGACCCACCGCTGGAACCCGCGGATGAAGCCGTATATCTTCGGTGCGCGCAACGGGGTTCACATTCTCGACCTGTCGCAGACCGTGCCGCTGTTCGCGCGCGCGCTCGATTTCGTCTCGGCAGCGGTGCAGAACGGCGGCAAGGTGTTGTTCGTCGGCACCAAGCGCCAAGCGCAGGGCCCGATCGCCGACGCCGCGCGCGCCTGCGGCCAGCATTTCGTCAACCACCGCTGGCTGGGCGGCATGCTCACCAACTGGAAGACCATCTCGGGTTCGATCAAGCGGCTCAAGACGCTCGAAGAGCAATTGTCGGGTGACACCACCGGCCTGACCAAGAAGGAAGTCCTGCAGTTGACGCGTGAGCGCGACAAGCTTGAGCTGTCGCTCGGCGGTATCCGCGACATGGGCGGCATTCCCGACGTCATGTTCGTGATCGACGCCAACAAGGAAGAACTGGCGATCAAGGAAGCCAACGTGCTCGGCATCCCGGTCGTCGCCATTCTCGATTCGAACGTCGATCCCTCGGGAATCGCCTTTCCGGTCCCGGCCAACGACGACGCCAGCCGCGCCATCCGCCTCTATTGCGATGCGATCGGCAAAGCCGCGACCATGGGCCACCGCGAAGGCGTGGTCGATTCCGGCGCTGACATCGGCGCGATGGATGAGCCGCTGCCCGAAGAGGTGTTGGTCGAAGTGCCCGCCGAGCAAGCGCCCGCTTTCGAAGCCGCGGTTGCCGAAGGTCCGGGCGAAGCGCCTGCCGAGGAGCCGGCCAGCAAAGCCTGAAGCGTTGCTGGCACAGGAATGTTGCACACCGGGCCCAGCGGCCCGGGCGCATAACGTTATTTCAAGAGGATAGACGCGATGGCCTATACCGCCACTGACGTGAAGAACCTGCGTGAGCGCACCGGCGCCGGCATGATGGATTGCAAGAAGGTGCTCGACGAGACAGGCGGCGACATCGAGGCCGCGGTCGATATGCTGCGCGCCAAGGGCCTT
>JAYVWX010000278.1:0-2306 GCA_043785715.1 Novosphingobium sp.
CTCACCGATCTTGCCGACCCGGTGCTCACTGACATCCAGGCCGGGGCGCTTGCCTATTGTCAGGCCAACCCCGTAACCCTGACGCCCGAAGCCGTGCTCGCGGCGGCACAGCAGGGCACCGGCCTTGCCGATTTCGGCTCCGACGATTTTCGCGAACGGCTGGCGGTGTGGATGCGGGCGGGCGATAACGACACCGAACTCAGCGCCGCCGGGAGGAACACGCTGTTCAGCGAAGCGGTGCGGCTCGCGTCCAACCGCCTGCAACTGGAAAACACCGTGCGGCTGCACCCCGAAATCCTCGATATCGAGATCGAACGGCCCCTGATCATCGCCGGCCTGCCGCGTTCGGGCACGACCTACACACTCCAGCTGATGTCGGCCGATCCGCGCCTGCGCTCGCTGCCGCACTGGGAAGCGGTGCGGCCCATTCAGGCTCCCTGGATGAAGGACGGCAAGGATATGCGCTACGACCTGTGCGCCGCCGAATGGGCACAGATGGACACGGTGATGCCCTATATGAAGATGATCCATGAATTCTCGCCCGATCATATCTCCGAGGATATCGAACTTCAGGGCCTTGATTTCGGCGGATATTACTTCGAGTGGATTGCCCACGTTCCCGAATGGCGGGACTATCAGTTCGCGCATGATGCCACGTCGATCATGCGTTATGTCCGCAAGGCGATGCAGGTGTTGAGCTGGCAGAAGGGACCGAACCGCTGGGTCACCAAATGCCCGCAGCATATGGAACAATTGCTGGCCGTGCGCGGGGCGTTCCCGGATTCCTATATCGTCATCAACCATCGCGATCCCGTCGCGTCGATCCAGTCGGCAATTACCGGCATCGCCTATGGCGCGCGGCTGACGCGCACCCGCGTGGATATGCAGGCCATCGCCGAATACTGGATCGACCGCTACGAACGACTCCTGCGCGCCTGCGTGCGCGATCGCGACCAGCTCGATCCGGCGCAATCCTGCGATCTCTATTTCCACGCATTGATGGCTGACCCCTTCGGCCAGCTTGAACGGGTCTACCAGGGGGCAGGGGTCCCGTTTGACGAGCAGACGCGCGACGCATTCCAGCAGGCGATCGACCACAACAAGCGCGGCAAGCACGGCCAGCTCGCCTATAACTTGCGCGAGGATTTCGAGATCGAACCCGCCGCAATCCGCGAACGCTTCGAGTTTTATTTCAACCGCTTTCCCGAAGTGCGGATCGAAGTGACGTAAGCTCCGTCCGGAAACCCGGGCCTGCCATAAGGAAGGTTCTGGCGCCCGCACTGCGGGGCATGATGGCTGGAAATGCGACCGGGATGCTATATGGCGCGCACCGGGAAAACGTGAAATCGTGGAGCGGAAATGAGCGGGTTACTATCGGTTGAGGGAAAGACGGTGCTGATCACCGGTGGCGGCAGCGGCATCGGCCGGATGATCGCGCAGGTGCTGGTGGCCGAAGGGGCGCGCACCTATATCGTCGGCCGCACCCGCGCCACGCTGGAGGCCACTGCGGCCCAGCTTTGCGCTCACGGTGCCTGCATTGCATTGCCCGGCGATCTTTCGACCGTGGCAGGCGGCCGTGCCGTCGCCGCGGCGTTCGCCGAACTGGAACCACGGCTCGACCTGCTGGTGAACAATGCCGGCACGATGTACGATGCCCCGATCGAGAGCTTTACCGAAGAAGGCTGGGACTCGGTCGTCGATCTCAACCTGAAATCGGTGTTCTTCCTCACCCAGGCGCTGTTGCCGCAGCTGCGCGCGGCTGCTTCGGCTGAAACCCACGCCGCAGTGGTCAACATCGGCTCGATCGGCGGCTTGCGCATTGGTCCCAAGGAAAACTATTCCTACCAGGCCGCGAAGGCCGCGCTGCACCATCTGTCCGGCGGCCTTGCCAAGCGCCTTGCGGCCGAAAACATCACGGTGAACGCCATCGCCCCGGGCTTCTTCCCTTCGGCGCTGACCCCGATCGACAATCCCGCCATCGTCGAGATGATGTCCGGCCTCGTCCCCCGCAAACGCATCGGCACGGCCGAAGATATCGGCGGAACCGTGGCGTTCCTCGCCAGCCGCGCGGCCAGCTTCATCACCGGCGCGGTCATTCCGCTCGAAGGCGGCATGGCGCTCTGACCGGCGTGTGGTGCGCGATTTCTTTGACGGTCAGGCGCGGTAAACTGCCCGCGAAGTATGCAACTTGAATAAGGAAGGACAATGACGATGGCTACATTCAAGCCGGCTGGCGGCCCCGCCGTTCACTCGCTGGACCACTTCTGTCTGACGGTGCCAAATCTGGACGAAGCCCGGACTTTCTA
>JAYVWX010000279.1:0-3918 GCA_043785715.1 Novosphingobium sp.
CCGCAGGGTGTGATCGGGGGAGCGCCTGGAGCCTCACCGGCCCGTCCTCCGACCACCGCCACGGCGATGAGACCGCCCCGCCGCCCCTCGCCCATCGCCCGCGCCACCGCCACCGTCTCGGCGCAGAGCGACAGGCCGTAGCTGGCGTTCTCGACATTGGCGCCCGTCACCACGCCGCCGTCCGCGAAGGCCAGCGCTGCGCCCACCGCAAAGCCGGAATAGGGCGCGTAGGCCCGGGTGGCGGCCTCGCGCGCGGCAGCGATCAGGGGGGCTTGCTCGATATTCATTTTGTACCTTTAACCGTTCAAGCGAGCCAAGCCTGTTGAAATGAGTCGCTTCATCCTCTCCCCTGGAGGGGAGAGGATACGCAGGCTTGGCAACTTGGTGCCTAGCCGCAGTTGGTCAGGGGTGATCTGCCCTCTCGGACGTCGCACACCCCTCTCCCAGCTTCGCTAGCTCCTGCGGAGCAAACTGCGCTATCCTCTCCCCTGCAGGGGAGAGGGGAAGTTATTGCGAATTTTCGCAATGCGCACCGCCCGGTTAAAAATTCCACGGTAATGTTGACCGCTGCAATAAGCGCCCCTAGCATGATCAGGCAGGGCGCGCGTTGCGACTCGTCTGCAGCCGGGAGAGTTCCATGATTGACGGGCTATTCGTGCTTGATGCGGTGACGCATGCCTACAACCACCTCCCCAGCAACTGGGAAGATGCGGTGCTGGGCGATGCGATGGTCGAGCTCGCCTATGCCCTGGCGGCCGATCCGCCGGATCCCAAATATGCCATGGGACGCCGGGATTACCTGCGCGACTGGACGGTGGAAGATACCGCCAATCTGCTGTTCGGCGAAAGCTGCACCGACGTCGCCGTGTACCATCCGCTGGCGATCTCATCGTTCAAGGACGGCTATTCCTCCGTCGCCAAAGCGGTCGAAGCGACGACGAAATATCCCTCGCGCTTCATCGGCGCTTATGTCTGTGTCGATCCCCTGAAGGGCGCCGAGGCGATCCGGTCGATGAGCGAACAGGTCGAACTTTACAGACCATTTGGCCTCAAGCTTTACCCCACCAGCTGGGATGGCACCGGGCCGGTATCCTGGCGGATGGACGATCCGAAACTGATCTATCCGCTCTATGAACACGCCGCCAAGCTCGGCCTGAAGCATGTTGCGGTCCACAAGGCCGTCCCGATCGGACCGTTCGCGGTCGGCGATGCCTACAACCCCAGCGATCTCGAAAGTGCCGCGACCGACTTTCCCGATCTGACGTTCGAAATCGTCCATGGGGGCCTCGCGTTTCTCGAGGAAACGGCCTGGCTGCTGGGCCGCTTCGGCAACATCTATATCAATATGGAAATTCAGAACATCGTCGTCGAGCGGCGGCCGCGCGCGTTTGCCCAGATCCTGCTCGGCCTATGCAAGGTTGGCGGAACTGCCATGCTTGACCGGCTGTTCTGGGGCTCGGGCGGCACGCTCCATCATCCGCAGCCAGGCCTCGAAGCCTTCGCCAAGTTCGAATTCCCCGAGGATATGATCGAAAACGCCGGGCTGTTCATGCCGATGAAGCAGATCACCCGCGAAAATAAAGCGAACATGCTGAGCGGCACCTTCGCCAAGCTGCACGGCATCGATCTCGATGCCTGCAAACGCGCGATTGCGCAGGATCAATTCAGCCGGCCGGAGGGGGCGGCGCTGCCAGAACCCTATTCCACCATCGCGATGGGAGACCAGCTCGCCCATGCCTGACGCCATGAATGATCGGCGCGCCGCCATCATCGCCGAGCTGGACGAGATCAAGGATCCGTGCAGCGTGGCGAGCGGCGTGGCGATGGGGCTGGCGGAGCTGGGGTTGATCGATACGATTGACATCTCGACCGGCGGCGACGTTGCGATCCGCCTCCGTCTGACATCGCCGTTCTGCCATATGATCGGATTTTTCAAGACCGAAGTTCAACGGCGGGTTTCGGCCTTGCCGGGGATCGCCAGCGTGTCGCTCAGCGCCGATAACGGGCTCGACTGGTCGCCGGACCGGATCTCTGCGCCGGCACAGGCGCGCCGCGCTGTCCATCTGCAGAAAATGCAAACCGCACAGACCTGAAGGACCAGAATGATGAGTGGACGCTTGGCAGGAAAAGTCGCTGTTGTGACCGGTGCGGGTTCGGGCATGGGCACGGCGATGGTCAGGCAATTCTGCGCCCAGGGAGCGAAAGTCATCGCCGCCGACGTCTCGGGCAGGCAAAACGAATTGCCCGCGGAGCTGGGCGCTGCCTGTCACGCTACCCATGCCGATGTATCCAAAAGCGCCGATGTCCAGGCGATGCTCAATCTTGCCGTGGAACGGTTCGGGCGGCTCGATGTGCTGTGCAACAATGCCGGCATCCAGGGTCAGCTCGCACCGACGGCTGAACAGGACGATGATGCCTTCGATGAGGTGATTGCGGTTAATCTGCGCGGTGTCTTCCTCGGCATGAAATATGCGATCCCGCTGATGCTCAAGACTGGCGGCGGGTCGATCGTCAACACCTCGTCAATGGCGTCGCTGGTCGCATTTACGGGGATGCCCGGCTACTGTGCGTCAAAGGGCGGCGTTTCGATGCTGACCAAATTGACCGCCGCCGAATATGCGTCGCAAGGCATCCGCGTTAACGCGATCCTGCCCGGCGCGATCGATACCGGCATGACCCAGGCGCTGCCCAAGGAATATCTCGAAGGCGCGGTTGCCGCGACCCTGATGGGCCGCATTGGCACCCCGGATGAAATCGCCCATCTGGCGGTGTTCCTCGCCAGCGATGAATCCTCCTTCATCACAGGCACACTGACGCCGGTGGATGGCGGCTATACGCTGGTGTAATTCAGCGGCAGGACTCTCACAGCATGTGCCCCGCCGCCAGCATGACCGCGATGCCTGCGATCCATACCCGGTAAAGCGCCTTCCAATGCGGCAGGGCATGGCCGACTTCCATGAAGCGGCTTGCGACAATCTGGCCTTTCACCGCGGCGATGGCGAAAATGCCGGCAAGGGCGAGGTTGCGGTTGTGCAAGACCTCGGCGGTGGCGAAGGAGGCCAGCGTCAGCGCGACCAGCGCAAGCCATGCCAGGGTCAGTTTCCGCTCAAGCTCCGTCATGGCAGGCCTGCAAGGTAAAGCAGCGGAAACAGGAACAGCCAGAGCAGATCGACGAAATGCCAGAACAGCCCGGTGTTTTCGATCTTGGCCAGATAGGTGGCCTGTCCGGTCTCGGCCCTGGCGCGCGCCAGGCAATGCGCGATGAACACCATACCGGCCAGCACATGCAGAAAATGGATCATCGTCAGCAGGAAATAGAACGAGAAGAAGGAATTGGTCACCGGCGTGATGCCGGCGGCGAACTTGCCGGCATATTCGGTCAATTTGCTCGCCGAGAACAACAGGCCGCAGACCAGCGCCAGCGCCAGCCGGGTTTTGACGATCACCGCCTTGCCGAGTCTCGCCGCAGCGACCGCCTCGGCCATGAACAACGAACTGGTGAGCAGAACCAGCGCATTGACCAGCCCGAACTTCGGATCGAGATGCGCCTGCGATGCCGCGAAGATAGCGGGCAGGCGCAACCATTCCGAAAGATAGACCACGAAAAACAGCGAAAAGACGATCATGTCGATGAACACGAACGTCCAGATGCCATTGGTTCCGGGCGGATTGGCGATGCCGCTGGGTGCCTTGTCAGATATCATTGCGGCTCCTGGCAATGCGAAATGCCCGGCAACCGGGCGGCTCCCCCGTTTGGAAGTGCCGCCCGCACGCCGTTCATTTCGCTGCTTGGGTCAGGCTGTCACCGTTCGCCCTGCCGCGCGGGCTTGGTCTTCGGGGGCTTTGTAGACGTGTTTGAGGACGTAGATATTATACACCCCGAAATAGGCCCAGATCCAGGCGCTGAAGATGATCCAG
>JAYVWX010000280.1:0-2333 GCA_043785715.1 Novosphingobium sp.
GGATCAAGCTCGATCCCGCGAGCGAGCGCCATTTCGTGCTGATGCGCCGCTTCATGCCCGGTCCGCAGGCCCGCCCGTCAACGCTGAAGCTTGAGCGCACCAGTCCGCTGCCCGCCAACCACTACGATGCCGACGAGTTCGACGAAGCGGCAATGGCCCGGCGGATCGATGCGGCGAGCGATTTCCTCCGATACCTGATCAACGAATTTAACTTGAAGCTGTTCACCACCTATGTCGGCGTCGGCGGCGGCCTCAACAACATGGCCTTCCTGCCCGGCACGATCACCAGCCAGGTGGGGAGTTCCTTCTCCAACTACGCCATGGCGGGCTTCGACATCGCCGAGGACGAGGCGCTGGTTATCACGCTCGATCCGCTGCCGGACGGCGTTTACTGGTCGTTTCAGTTGGGCGATGTGTGGTCGCGTTCTCTCAATTACATGTACCGCCAGACCTCGCTCAACATGGCGCAGGTGACGATGGACAGCGACGGTGCAGCCCGCGTGGTCGTCGCGCACAAAGACCCAGGCATCGCCAACTGGCTCGACACCACCGGGCGGCATCAGGGAACGGTGGTGTTCCGCAACTACAAAGCGAGCGGCCAACCGGTGCCGCATACTGTCAGGGTCAAGCTTGCCGATGTCGCGGCGCATTTGCCGGCCGATACCAAGCGGGTGAGTGAGGGGGAGCGCGCCGACTACCTCAAGTCGCGCCACCAGGCCTACCTCGCCTTGCACGGGGAATGACATGACCAGCCGCCGCGAAGCCTGGCAGCCGCCCGCCCGCCCGGACTGGGTCAAGCGGATCAATGAAGAGGGCGCGGGGCTGGATTTGCGGAACGTTGTCCCGCTGGATCCCGCCTCGCTGATTGCGGCGGCGTGCAGCAACACCGGCCTCGATGATTTCGGCGCGGATGACTGGCGTGAGCCATTCGCCATCCTGATGAAGTCATTCAATGAGGAAGCGCAGCTCAATCTCATGGGCCGGATCATGACGCGGTCCGACATGCTAATGTTCCTTGAGGGGCGGCTGCGCGTCGAGGATGCCTACCGGCAGCATCCCGAGATCGGCGACGAGGTGATCGCAGCGCCGCTGTGGGTGCTGGGGCAGGGGCGCACCGGCACGACGATGCTCCAGACATTGCTCTCGCTCGATCCGGAAAACCGCACGCTGATCATCCGCGATGCGCTGTTTCCGGTCCATAGGGACGGCGATCCCGATGCCTATTTCGGCGTAGCGGACCACCGCATCCGCATGTGGAACCGGGTGACACCCGAAGTCGCCTCGATCCACGATTTCGCCGCGCATGAACCGATCGAGATGATCATGATCGAATCGCTGAGCTTCCAGCAGCCGGCCTGGCTCAACCTCTACGGTCTCGCCCCCAGCCACACCATGCACGTGCTCCAGACCGGCGGGCTGGAGCGTGCGCTCGCCTATGGCAAGCGCGTTCTCAAGCTGCTGCAGTGGCAGGCGCACCGCGAAGGTGAGCCAGGCAAGCGCTGGGCGCTGAAATCGCCCGATCATATCCGCTATATCCCGGCGTTGTTGGCCGAATACCCTGACGTCCGTCTGATCTGGGCGCACCGCGACCCGGTGAAGGCGATGGCCTCGGCCGTAAACATGATCGGCACGCTGACTTATGTCCGCAGCGACCAGAAGGTCAGTCAGGGCATGTTCGACGCGATAACCGATCCTGAAGCGACGGCTGCGTCGCTGTCGCAGCCGATTGAATGGATCGAAAGCGGGCTGATCGCGTCCGGGCAATTGTACAACCTGCAATACGAAGACCTGATCAGCGATACCGTGGCCGCTGTGGCCCGTGCCTATGCCCATTTCGGACTAACACTCGGTGAGCTTGCGCGGGCCGCGATCGGGGCGCATCTGGCGGCGCATCCCCGATCCAGCCGCCCGCTGCATCGCTATTCGGACGGAGATGCATCGCGCATCGACGATGAGCGCGCCATGTTCGCCCGATATGAAAACTATTTTCGCGTACCCCGGGAAATATGATGAGCGGCATACCGATTGCGGAACTGGCCGATGGCCAATGGCGTGACTGCCTGGTGACCGGAACGGCGCAAGACTTTGCGCCGGTATTTCCCGAGGATGATTATCTTCACGGCATCGCTACTGGCGCGCATTTTACCACGGTTGAGACCAACCTTTATGGCTTCAACATTCCCGAAGCGGAGATCAACGCCAACATCTACGTGCTTTGGCACCCGGTGCTGGGGACCATGTCGGTCCATATCTGGGTGCTGCGGGGCAAACGGATCGTGCCGCACCAACTGGCTGCCGACTATTTCGTCGAGCATCTGTTTCTGCCAGCGGTC
>JAYVWX010000281.1:0-4975 GCA_043785715.1 Novosphingobium sp.
GTGATCACGCCGCGCCGTTTGGCGCGGGCGATCAACTTTTTCACCGAGGCGTCATTGAGGTCGATCAGCGGTGCGTCGCCGCCATCCGCCTTGTCGCCAGCCATATCTTCGTTTGGTTCGATATCCATCATTCCGCCATGGTGTTCCCGGCCTCTCCAGGGGGAAAGGCGGACCGCGCGCCGGGCGTTTGCCCGACATGCGCGGAAATTTCCAGCATTCTCTGCCCAAAATGCAAAAGCAATTCACTAGCTGTTATCGTCAGCAGCCCGAGCCATTGAGGACAATACACGCAAGTTCCCCGCAAGTTCCCGTTTTCTTTCGCGAAGCCGCTGCTGCTCGGCCAGATCGAAACGTTCAGTGGCCGCCGAAATTGCGGCATCGATCGCCGGTTCTTCAACCAGCATTGCAATAGCAGCGGCCAGCGTATCCGAGACTAGGGTCGGGTGGGTATCCTCCTTGAGGAAAGGGTAAGGCATGCGCGCATAATCGCCCGGGACCGGAACCGCGAAGCCGCGTTCTGTAAATATGGTGGCAAGCGCCCTGCTTTCAAGCGGCAGCCCCGCGTCGCAAAGGTCAAGCAGCACGTCGAACCGCGGGTCGAGCGCGGGCGCGCGGGCAAGTGTATCGGCGTGCCGGGCAATCTCTGCCGGGTGCCGGATCAGTCCCGCCACAATCGCGGACGAAAGCGCCTCTCTGGCGCCGCCACCGCCGGTTGCATGACGAAGGCGGCGCAGGGATTCCGCAGATGACTGCTCGGGCGCGGGTGCGCGTTTCCCGCCGCGCCAATCCTTTTTGGCGGGCTGCCATGCTGGCTGTTCGCGCTTGGGGAACGCATAGGCCGAATAGCGCTCAAGCAGATCACGCCGGTAGAGCGCACGGATGTCGGGCTCGCCAATCGTCTCGATATGGGCGAGCAGACGGGCTTTGAGCCCTGCCTTGGCTTCGGGTGTAGTCAGCGGCAGGGCGCCGCGTTCATAATCCCACAGCGTATCGACCAGACTTCGCGCCTCGCCAAGCAGCCGTTCCAGCGCTCCCGCACCTTCGCGTTTGATCAGATCGTCGGGGTCCATGCCGGCGGGCAGGCGCACGATCCGAAGCGAATGCGCCGGCCGCAACATCGGCAGCGCGCGCAGCACCGCGCGCATGGCCGCACGCTGGCCGGCCGCGTCGCCGTCGAAGCACAGGATCGGCGTTTCCACCAGTCGCCACAGCAGCTCGATCTGGCGCTCGGTCAACGCGGTGCCGAGCGGCGCGACACATTCGCCGATGCCGGCGGCGGCCAGCGCAATCGTGTCCATATAGCCCTCGACGACGATCAGCCGCCCGGACTGGCGCGCCAGCGGTCCGGCGCGGTGGAGATTGTAAAGCGTGCGGCCCTTGTCGAACAGCGGCGTGTCGGGGGAATTGAGATATTTGGGCGCATCGGTCTTGCCCGCCTCGAGGATGCGCCCGCCGAACGCGATCACCCGCCCACGGGCATCCTCGATTGGCAGCATCAGGCGGCCCCGGAAGCGGTCGTAGGGCTCCTTGTCCTCGACGACGATGCGCAGCCCCGCCTCGACCAATTTGTCCTCGGGAAACTGGCTGAGGGCGGTTTTGAGCGCCTGGCGTCCCTCCGGCGCAAAGCCGAAGCCGAAGCGCGCGACGGTATGCGCATCGAAGCCGCGCGTCGCCAGATAGGCGCGCGCCTTCTCGCCCTCCGGCGCGGCGAGTTTGGCGGCGAACCACGCCTGCGCCGCCGCCATGACATCGTGCAGTCCGCCGCGCTGCTCCGCTGCCTGTGCCGCCTGGGGATCGGGGGCGGGGACTTCCATTCCCGCCTCCGCCGCCAGCTCCTTGACGGCGTCCATGAACGACAGTCCGCGCTGGTCAGTCATCCAGCGGATCGCATCGCCGTGCGCGCCGCAGCCGAAGCAGTGGTAGAAACCCTTCTCGTCGTTGACCGTAAAGCTGGGCGATTTCTCGTTATGGAACGGGCAACACGCCTTGAACTCGCGGCCCGCTTTGGTCAGGCGGGTGGTGCGGGAGATGACGGCGGAGAGCGACAGGCGCGCGCGCAGTTCATCCAGCCATTGCGGGGAGAGGCTCATGGCCGCGCAGCACTAGGGGCAACCATCACCCCAACGCTGCCTTCACCAGCCCGCTCGCCTTGCTCATGTCCAGTTCGCTGCCGTGCCGCGCCTTCAGCTCGGCCATCACCCGGCCCATATCCTTGACGCTGCTCGCCCCCAGTTCCGCCTTGATCGCCGCGATCGCAGCGACGGTTTCCGCCTCGCCCATCTGCCGGGGCATGAACTCCTCGATCACCGCCAGTTCGGCTTTCTCGGCGTCGGCCAGTTCCTGCCGGGCGCCCTGTTCATAGAGCACAATCGATTCGCGCCGCTGCTTGGCCATTTTCTGCAGCACTTCGACCACCAGCGTGTCGTCTTCCGGCACCTGACTGGCGGTGCGCAGTTCGATATCGCGATCCTTGAGCTTGGCGAGGATCAGGCGGATGGCGCCGAGCCGCGCCTTCTCCCCGCCTTTCATTGCCGCCAGTTGCGCGGCCTTGATCGAGTCGCGGATCATATCTGTCTGGATTCCCATGAATTAACCGGCCAATGCCGCTACCGTCGCCAAGTCTAGCGGGGAACTCACCGCTTTCCTAGGTTGACGCTGGCGGACCCGGGGTATAGCGGCCCGGCCTTAGCACCTATCGCCAGAACCCCCGCAACGGAGCGCCACTATGGCCGACCCCGCCTCTTCACACGCGCCCCAGCCAAAGGGCGCGACGGGCGTTCTGGTGCTGGCCGACGGCACCGCAATCTGGGGCCGGGGCTTTGGCGCCAGCGGCAGCGCGGTCGGCGAGGTGTGCTTCAACACCGCGATGACCGGCTATCAGGAGGTGATGACCGATCCCTCCTACGCCGCCCAGATCGTCACCTTTACCTTCCCGCATATTGGCAATGTCGGGGTCAACGACGAGGACCGCGAGAGCCAGGCCGAGGGCGCGGTCGGCTGCGTGGTGCGCGAGGATGTCACCGCCCCGTCCAACTTCCGCTCCACTGGCAGTTTCGGCGACTGGCTTGCGGCCAGGGGCAAGATCGGCCTCGCCGGCATCGACACCCGCGCGCTCACCCGCCGCATCCGCATGGGCGGCGCACCCAACGCGGTGATGGCGCATGATCCGGACGGCAAGTTCGATGTGGCGGCGCTGGTCAAGCGCGCGCAGGATTGGCCGGGGCTGGAGGGCATGGACCTAGCCCGGATCGTCTCGCGCGGGGGGCAGGAGGATTGGCAGGGCGGGGTCTGGTCGCTCGGCAAGGGCTACGCCCCGACTCCCCTCCCGCCTGCGGGAGGGGCCGGGGGTGGGCCTGTTGAACATGGCGGGGGTAACAGCCCCACCCCTGACCCCTCCCGCAAGCGGGAGGGGGATGCGCGGCCGCATGTCGTCGCCATGGACTTCGGCGCCAAGGACAACATCTTCCGCAACCTGGTCAAAGCCGGCGCGCGGGTGACGGTGGTGCCGGCGCAGACCTCGCTCGAGGCGGTGCTGGCGCTCAAGCCCGACGGCGTGTTCCTGTCGAACGGCCCCGGCGATCCGGCGGCAACCGGCGCTTACGCGGTGCCGGTGATCCAGGGGCTTTTGCAGCGCGACATGCCGATCTTCGGCATTTGCCTGGGCCACCAGATGCTCGGCATCGCGGCGGGCGCCAGGACGACCAAGATGCACCAGGGGCACCGCGGCGCCAACCATCCGGTCAAGCGGCTGGCGGACGGCGTGGTCGAGATTACCAGCATGAACCACGGGTTTGCCGTGGATGGGGCGAGTTTGCCCGAGGGTGTTGAGGAGACGCATGTTTCGCTGTTCGACGGGTCGAACTGCGGGATTTCGGTGAAGGGGAAGAAGGCGTTCGGGGTGCAGTATCACCCCGAGGCAAGCCCGGGGCCGCAGGACAGTTTTTACCTGTTTAAGCGGTTTGTGGGGATGTTGGGGTGATGGCAGTTAGCCGAGCCGAAATAAAGAATGCTTTGCTTAAGCATCTCTATGATCGCGTCCGACGGGGCACATCGGACAAAGATGCATCTGCGGCGACTATTCGACGCGCGATTGTGAATCGGGCCGATTTCTCCACAAACTATATCGAAATTTTACTAGAGTCCTTGCTTGAGCAAGGTCTTGTTCGAGATGCACGGCAAAGCAAAAGGTTCTCCATCACAGAAGCCGGAATTGAGCTGGTTGAGTCCGGTTGGCTCTATTCAGAAGGAACCAATCAAATTGTCGACTCTTGGAGCAAGCCTGACAATTCGATAGTTCTTACAGCGTCTGCCTCAGATCAAATTAGGGTTCATTTGAGCCAATGTCTCTTGCTGCTCGGTTCCTCGAATTTGACTCAGGAGGAGCGGGCGCAAGTTGCGGGACTTATAAGGATATGCGAACAAATCTTAGAATTGCCGACGCCGAAATTAGGCCTGTTGAAACGAATTTTGGGTTGGCTCAAGGAAGTCAATGAATTGTTACCGATAATTGACGCGGCTCTCAAGCTATTGGGAAAGGCATGATGCCCAACCCCGCCCTCTCCCCAATCCACACCCTCACTTCCCCCCTCCCCGTCCTTCGACAAGTTCAGGATGAGCGGAGAGAGGGGTTGGGGGTGGGGGAGCGCGCAGTCGATAGGCCGGTTCACCCCCACCCAACCCTCCCCCTCGAGGGGGAGGGCTTTACGAAGGGGGAGGGCTTTAGGAAGAGTGTTCGGCCGCGGGCTTTCTTGCCCCTCCCCCTCGAGGGGGAGGCTGGGTGGGGGTGCTCGGCGCCGGCGTGCAAGCCCGGCATTCGCCCGCTAGCCAGGTTCGTCTTCGAACCAGCTGTTGCGATTGCGCGCTATGGCGAGCTGTTCGGCGATCGCCGTCAGCACGCCGTCCGTGTTGCCCAGCACCTCGTTGTTCCAGAAGCGGATCACGGTGTAGCCGTGAGCCTCGATCTCGCGCGTGCGTT
>JAYVWX010000282.1:0-2618 GCA_043785715.1 Novosphingobium sp.
CACCTGGAAACTCTGGTCAAGCACGGCGCATCGCGCTGCCTGGGCGCTGCCGCTTGCCGTTGGACTGGCGGCGGGGCCGGCCATGGCCGGGGCGGCAAAAACGGCTCAACCAGGCCGCATTGCAGTCGCCGCGCCCGAAGGCTTCGACAGCCTGACCGGGCCACAAAAGGCGCTGGTCGATATCTACTTCGGCGATCGCAGGCTTGGCGAAGTGACCGCAACCTATCGGCCCGGCTTGTTGCAGTTCGACGATCCCGACAAAGTGATGGCGCTGCTGCCGGAGCTGACCGATCCGGCAAGCGTGCGCGTCGCGCTGGCGGCTGCCGATCTGGCCAGCAATGCCAACCGCGTCTGCACCCCGGGCGCCGCCCCCGAACGATGCGGCCGCATCGCGCCGGAAGTGGCGGGCATCATTTTCGACGAGCAACGCTTCAGAGTCGACCTGTTCGTCAACCCGCAGTTGCTGCAGTTCAACCAGGCCACGCGAATCGACTATCTGCCCCGGCCGCAATCGGGTGCAGCGCTGCTCAACTCACTTTCGGCAGTGGTCTCGGGCTCCACGCGCGGCAGCAACATCTACAATCTGCAGAATCGCCTGCTGCTGGGCGAATCGGACAGGCGCCTGCGCGCCGACATCGCCTATTCGACCGGCTTCGGCGCGCAGGCCGACCAGATCGTCGCCGAGCTGGACCGGCCCGGCTGGCGTTTTTCCGGCGGGGCCTTCTGGACGCCGGGTTCAAGCCTGATCGGCCGCCGCAGGACACTGGGGATCGGGGCGGCAACCCAGTTCGACACCCGGCTCGACAAGGACGAGATGCGCGGCAATCCGCTGATGGTGTTTCTGGGCCAGCGCGCCAAGGTGGATATTCTGCGCGATGGCCGCGTGATCGCTTCGCGCGTCTATGAAGGCGGCAATCAGGCGCTTGATACCAGTGGCCTGCCCGACGGGGCCTATGAAGTGGTACTGCGGATCGAGGAATCCGGCGGCGCGGTGCGCGAGGAGCACCGCTTTTTCACCCGCAATCGCCAGATCGCTCCGGTCGGCCATGCCATTTACTATGCCTATGCCGGGGTGCTGATGGACGATTTCAGCCGCAAGTTTCTCAGTCCCACCCGGACGCCGTTTGCCCAGGTGGGCGGCGGTTGGCGCCTCAATCCGCATGTCGCGCTTGACGCCAATCTGCTGACGACCAACCAGGCTGTGATCGGCGAAGTGGGGGCAACCTGGATCGGTCGCGCGGCGCAATTGCGCCTGGGCGGGGTGATCTCCTCGAATGGCACGCGCGGCGGCTTCCTTCATGGCAGTTCGAGCGGCAATTCGCGGCTGAACTTCGATTTCGACCTGCGCCACATCCGCATCCGTGACCGGACCTTGCCCGAGCGGTCGCCGCCTCTGGGAGACGATCGCCTGGAGGACCGCAACCTCGCCGGGTTGCCGATTGCCCGAAGAACCTACACCCAGATCGCCGGCAGTCTGAATCTCAGTTTGCGCGGCGGGCAGATCGGCGTTGCCGCAGCCTGGCGGCGGGAACGCGGTCAGGCTGCGGCCTATAATGTCGGCCCCTGGATTCGCTGGGATTTGCTCAATCGCGGAGCGTGGAACCTGTCATTCCGGGGCGACTATTCAAAATCGCAGGAAGGCAATGCGGGCTATGTCGGCCTGTCCTTGCGCTTCCAGGGCAGGCGGACCGCTGTTGTCGGCGATGCCGGCTTCAGGACAACCGGACCCAGCGGTGCGCCCGCGCGCAATGGCCCGGTCGGCTCGCTGTCGGCGAGCTGGAACCGCGACCGGCCGGGCGGCACCGACATCGAACTCGCGGGCGGCTATGATCGCGTTCTCGACAGCCAGCTGGTCAATGGCCGGGCCGTCGTGCGCACCATGCAGGCGCAACTGGCCGGTGACGTCATTCATTCGCTGAGCGGAATCGACAGCGGCAACACGCAATACAGCCTGGGCTTTCAGACCACCATGGCGCTGGGCGGCGGCAAGCTTACGTTCGTCGGAAAAACTCCTAATGATTCCATGGTGATGATTAAAGTCAATGGTCGCGAGAAGAACGACCGGTTCGAAGTTCTGGTCAACGACATGGCGGAAGGCACCGTACGCAGTGGCGGCAGCCTTTCGGTCGCGCTGACGCCCTATCGGCAATACAATGTCCGCATCCGCCCGATCGGCGGCGAGCTGCTCCACTATGACGGTGCGGCGCGGCGAATCGGGCTATATCCGGGCAATGTGGCGCGGCTCGACTGGTCTGTGAACCGGCTGGTGGCCATGTTCGGTCGCCTGGCTTTCGCCGATGGCCGCCCGGTGGTGGGGGCCAATATTCGCGCCGAAAGCGGAATCGGCCAGACCGATGATAGCGGCTTTTTCCAGATCGAGGCGGCCGAAGGGGCTGAACTGGCTGTGGCGTTGGGCGATGGCCGTTCGTGCCGGGTCCAGCCGCCCGCATCCGGTCGCGGCGAGGCATTCGTCAAGCTGGGGACCATGATCTGCGACCCATCGTTGCACCGCGAACCATTCACCACCGCACTTCGGGCACCCGCCGGCCATTGAGGGAACCAAGCAAGATGAAACCGACCCGCTCGCTACCGCGACTCGCCGCAGGCCTTGCCGCCTT
>JAYVWX010000283.1:0-2870 GCA_043785715.1 Novosphingobium sp.
GAAGAATTATGAACTGCTGCGGACATACTTTTATGATGCGCCGCCATCGCTTGAAAGCGTGCGTTTTCCCGTATCGGGCGACGCATACCATCTTGCTCAGACTGAACGCGCAAAGCATTCGCAAAGTCTTTACGATCAACTCGAACTGAGACCCGGATTTGCTCTTCGAATGGGTGAAACCCGCCTGACGCCCCAAGCCTGGGTTCTCAAACCAAAATCCGTGCAGCAAATAACAAAGGAACCGCGGTCATTGGAAGATCGAGACTTCCGGCTGGACATCAACCAGAAGGGCGTTGATATTCGGATTGGTCTCGACATGGCCCGTTTGGCACTGCGCAAAATGGTTCGTGCTGTGGTTGTTGTCACGGCGGACAGCGATTTTGTTCCTGCATTCAAGTTTGTGAGGCGCGAAGGCGTCAAAGTGATGCTCTGCACCCTGGGCCATAAGGGCGCGCGGCGAGAGCTTAAGGCTCATGCTGATTTCGTGCTTTCCTGAAGTTCTATTGCGATTGCATTCGCCTGCCGACACCGCTATCGGCGCCTGCTTCCGGCCACCTCTGGCTTACTGGAAATCCACGCGGGAGGAAGCCTTCACGGCTTCTGCCTGACCGCTCACTCTGAGGCCCTGCCGGGGCCGACAGGAAGAAAGGAGGCCCGTCGTGGCCAAGAAGATTGAAGGCTATATCAAATTGCAGGTGCCTGCGGGCGAGGCCAAGCCGGCGCCGCCGATCGGCCCGGCGCTCGGCCAGCGCGGTGTCAACATCATGGAATTCTGCAAGCAGTTCAACGCGGCGACGCAGGACGTCGAGCGCAGCACGCCGCTGCCGACGATCATTACCGTGTTTGCCGACCGCAGTTTCACCTTCGTCACCAAGACCCCGCCCGCCAGCTTCCTGATCAAGAAAGCCGCCAATCTCAAGTCCGGCTCGAAGGAGCCCGGCAAGATTTCCGCGGGCACGATCAAGCGCTCGCAGCTCGCCGAAATCGCCCAAACGAAAATGGCCGATCTCAACGCCAACGACATCGATCAGGCGACCAAGATCATCGAAGGTTCCGCCCGTTCGATGGGCCTGGCAGTGGTGGAGGGCTGATCCGATGACCAAACTGAGCAAGAACCAGAAAGCCCTCGCCGCCAGGCTGGGCGACAACCAGAAGCTTTACGGCGTCGGTGAGGCGCTCAAGCTGCTGCGCGATCTCAAGACCGCCAAGTTCGACGAAACCGTCGAAGTCGCGCTCAACCTCGGCGTGGATCCCCGCCACGCCGACCAGATGGTCCGCGGCATGGTGACGCTGCCTTCGGGCACCGGCAAGGATGTCAAGGTCGCGGTGTTCGCGCGCGGCGACAAGGCCGAGGCCGCGCTGGCGGCCGGCGCCGACAAGGTGGGCGCCGAGGATCTGCTGGAAGACATGCAGGCCGGCAATCTCGATTACGGCCGCGTCATCGCCACGCCGGACATGATGGGCATCGTCGGCCGGCTCGGCAAGGTGCTCGGTCCCAAGGGGCTGATGCCGAACCCGAAGCTGGGCACCGTCACTCCCAATGTCGCCGAAGCGGTCAAGGCGGCCAAGAGCGGCCAGATCGAGTTCCGCGTCGAAAAGGCCGGCATCATCCACGCCGGGATTGGCAAGATGAGCTTCTCCGACGACGCCATCCGCGCCAATTTCGATGCCTTTGTCGATGCCATCGTCAAGGCCAAGCCGGCCGGGGCCAAGGGCAAATATCTGCAGAAGATCGCCGTCAGCTCGTCAATGGGCCCGGGTCTCAAGATCGACGTGGCGCTGCTTCAGGGCGGTTGAGCGTTGGCTCCAGGCGAATGCGAGAGGCCGGGCGGGGAAACCTTCCCGGCCTTTTTCGTTTCATCGCCGGCCAGATTCCGTCACCCGAGCGACCACGCTCAAATGCCTCCTGGCACCGCCGGCTTGCCGATCGCCTCCAGCGCGTCCGCCAGGGCGCGGCTACAGTCGGCGAGGTCTTCGGCATCGACCGAGCGGATGACGAAATTGGCGCCGTTGCGCCCGTCGCGCCAGAAGGGATAGCTGCCGATCTGGCACGAGTGATGGGCCTTTTCGGTGTCGCGCAGCAGTTCGGCGACTTCGCTTTCCGCCACCCAGCAGCCAACGGTTTCGCTGTGCAGCAACGCGCCGCCCTCGAGCGTGCCTGATAGCGCATCGAGCATGCCGGCGGTGATCTGCGGCACGCCGGCCATCAGGAAGACATTGCCGATGCGGATGCCGGGTGCGCCGGAATAGCGGTTGGGGATCAGCAGGGCGCCGCCCGGCACCCGCGCCATCCGCAGCCGCGCCTCGTTCACCCCGCCGCGCGTCTCATAGTAATCCTCGAGAATCTTGCGCGCCACCGGATGGATTTCCACCCCGAGCCCAAGTGCCTCGGCCACGGCATCGACGGTGATGTCGTCATGCGTCGGGCCGATTCCGCCGGTGGTGAACAGGTAGTCGCTCCGCGCGCGCAGCGTGTTCACCGCCTCGACGATCGCCCCGGTATCGTCGCCGACAACGCGCACTTCCTTCAACCGGATGCCCTGCACCCCGAGCCAGCTGGCGATCTGGGCGATGTTCTTGTCATGCGTGCGGCCCGAGAGGATCTCGTCGCCGATGACGATCAGGGCGGCGGTGTAGATGCGACCAGGGTTGTTTGACGAATCGGCCATCGGGCACGGTTAGGACATCGAGGGGTTTGGGCAAAGGGGGAGCGGTTGGTGGTCCGGCATCGATTCTCCGTTCGGCTTGAAGGCGGGTAAGCAATCCGGCGGCGGATTGCCAGCCGCGCCCCGCTTTGCCACAAGCCCGCCATGCCTGTCATCGCCGCTCGCCGCTATACCGCCGGCACCCGTTCCGACCATGCCATCGCC
>JAYVWX010000284.1:0-3540 GCA_043785715.1 Novosphingobium sp.
ACAGGCGATCATCAAGGGCTATCGGTTATGGTCGAAGGACTTGGATAATATGCTCACGCGCCAGTTCGGCCGCAACCAACCTTACCCGCGCGGTGCGCCGGCGACGTAAAGCACTTGCCCGGTCACGAAGCTGGAACGGGCATCCGCGAAAAAGGCCACGGCATTGGCGATATCGTCCGGCGTGCCCGGCCGGCCAACGTGAATGTCCCGCATCATCGCATCGGTCATTGATTCGATTGTCACGTTCATCCGCGCTGCGACTTCGCGGGTCATATCGGTAACCACGAAGCCGGGGGCGACGACATTGGCGGTGATCCCGAACCGGCCCAGTTCGATGGCGATCGTCTTGGTGAAGCCCTGTATCCCGGCCTTCGCGGCGGCGTAATTGGCTTCGCCGAATGCCCCGAGCGCGGCAATGCTGGAAAGGTTGACGATCCGGCCCCAGCGCGCCTCACGCATGTGCCCCTGCACTTCGCGGCACATCAGAAAGACCGACCGCAGATTGACATTGATGACGCTTTCCCAATCGTCGAGCGTCAACTTCGCCAGGGTCCGGTCGCGCAGGATGCCGGCATTGTTCACCAGCACCGTGGGGGCGCCCAGGGCATCGACGACCTCGGCCACGCCGCGCCGCACCGCCGCTTCGTCGGAGACGTCGGCGGCGACTGCGACACTGCGCCGGCCGATGCTCTCAATGGCGGCAAGGGTATCGGCACAGGCCTCGCGCTGCAGGTCCATGACCGCTACGTCATGCCCGTCTTGCGCGAGGCGGCGCGCGATGGCGGCGCCAATTCCCCGCGCGGCGCCGGTGACGATGGCGATTTTACGCGGCGGCGGTTCGAAATGCTCGGTCATGCGCCTGAAGTTCCACGAGTGCGTTGACGATCTCCACCCGGTGTGACACATCCGGGAAGATAAGGATAGAAGCTCTATGTCTACGCAAGTTGATGCTGTTGTAATCGGCGCCGGTTTTGCCGGCCTGCGCGCGCTGCACACGTTGCGGTCGATGGGAATGTCGGTCGCGGTGCTGGAGGCGGCCGATGAGGTGGGCGGGGTGTGGCAGTTCAACCGCTATCCCGGCGCGCGCTGCGATGTCGAAAGCTTCGACTATTCCTATCGGTTTTCGCCCGAACTCGAGCAGGAGTGGCGGTGGACCGAGCGATATGCGACGCAGCCCGAAATACTGCGCTATATCAACCACGTCGTCGATCGCTTCGACCTGCGCCGCAATATCGCCTTCAACGCCCAGGTTACGCGGGCCGCCTATGATGATAACCGCGCGCTGTGGGACATCGAGGCTCAAGACGGCCGGCGCTGGCAGGCTGGCAAGCTGATCCTGGCGATGGGGCAGCTGTCGGCGCCGAAGGATACCGTTTACCCAGGACAGGAAACATTCGGCGGGCGCATCATTTATAGTGCGAAGTGGCCCAAAGAGGATGTCGATCTGGCGGGCAAGCGCGTGGCGATCATCGGCACCGGATCATCCGGCGTGCAGATGACCCCGGTGATCGCCGAGATAGCGTCGCATCTGTCGGTGTTCCAGCGGACCGCCAACTTCTCGATCCCGGCCGCCAATGCTCCGCTCTCCGACGAGGAAGACCGCACGGTCAAGGCAAGCTATCACGAGCGGCGCGAGGCAGCCCGCAATTCGCCCAGCGGCCTCGGCTTCGTCCCGGACATGCGCTCGGCAACCGACGTTCCAGAAGAAGAACGTCACGCCGCCTACGCGGCGGCGTGGAACCGGCTCGGCTTCGGCTTCGCGCTGACCTTCAAGGACATCCTGCTGGACGAACGCTCGAACGACACCGCGTCCGAGTTCATTCGGGCCAAGATCGCCGAGCAGGTGGAGGATCCGGCGGTGCTGGAGAAACTGACGCCGAAGGGATTTCCGTTTGGCACCAGGCGTCCCTCGGTCGACAGCGGCTATTTCCCCACTTTCAATCGCGCCAATGTCGATCTGGTCGATATCAGCGAGACACCGATCGAAGCAATCACCCCGCAGGGAATCCGCACTTCCGCCGCGGAAATTCCATTCGATGTCATCATTTATGCGACCGGGTTCGATGCGTTCACCGGGTCTTTGCTCAAGCCTGAAATCGTCGGGCGCGGCGGCCTCACACTTCGTGAGAAGTGGTCGGCAGGCCCGGTCAGCTACCTTGGCATTGGCGTTCACGGCTTCCCCAACATGTTCATCATCGTCGGTCCTGGCAGCCCCTCGTTGCTCAGCAACGTGCTCCTGTCGTCGGAGGAGCAGATCGACTGGCTGGCGGCGCTGTTCGAGTTCGCCCGCAGCCGCGGTGTCACCGAGATCGAGGTCACTGCCGAAGCAGAGCGCGACTGGGTCGCGCATGTCAACGAACGGGCGCAGGAGACGCTTTACCCCAAGACCCCGTCTTATTATCTTGGCGCCGAAATGCCGGGCAAGCCGAAGGTTTTCATGCCCTATTCCGGCGGTGTTCGCGGGTACCGCCGCATCCTGGAGAAGACAGCGGCAAAAGGATATGAGGGCTTCAAGCTGCGCACCGCTGCGCAGCAGGCCAATGCGGGAGACGATTGATGGACAGCGCAACTTTTGCCGAGGCATTTTCCCTGGTGTCGAGGGACACGCCGGTGGGTTTCGAACTGCAGCCGCTCAAGAAGCGGGCGGCGATCCAACTGATGGGGTCGCGGCTTTGGGGCCGGTTCAATCCCAACCACTGGGATCCGGTTTACGCCGCCGCCACAGGCCTGGACGCGCCCATTCAAACCGGAGAAATGTCGTCGGCCTATCTGGCTGAAATGTGCGTCAATCACTTCGGCGCGCAGATGTTCAGGAATGCGCGCATAGTTTGCAAATATGTCGCCTCCACACTCGCCAATGAAGTGATCACCACGCACGGCGTCGTCCGCGAGAAGGTGCCAAAGGGCAACGGCTATCGCTTCATCGTGGATATCTGGTGCGACAACGAGGCGGGCGAGAAGAAGACGGCCGGATGGGTCGAAGTCGACGTCGATGTCTGAACCCCGCCGATTTGCCCCGGACCTATTATCAAAGGAACGACGCCGATGACCTCCGACAACGATCTCCGTCCGCAAAGCGCCATCCAGACCGCCCAGACCCGCGCCTTTATCGAGGGGCTGGAACAGGGATCGCAAACCTATTGGGACATGGTCGAGATCGGCGATGAGCTGTCACGCGATCTGCACATCACGCCCGAACTCGTCATCCTCTATGCCGATGCGGTCGAAGACTTCAACCCATGGTATGAGGGGTGGAGGATGAACACCTGGACGATCCCGGGGGAATCGCCGTTCGGCGGAGCGATCGTGCCGCCGCTGCTGGTCTCGCATTTCGTGCTTTCGGTTCAGTTCGATCACACCAAACCCTTTGCGATCGGCTCGATCCATACCTTCCACGATTCCGAAATCCTCGAACCGATCCCGGTGGGAGCCACAGTCCGCATCACCACGCGGGCGAGCGACAAATATGAAAAGCGCGGCCGCCGCTATGTGCGGCACGACGTTACCGTGACCGATACGGCGAGCGGCACGCTGTATTTT
>JAYVWX010000285.1:0-7025 GCA_043785715.1 Novosphingobium sp.
ACGATCGCCGATTTCGTCGCGCAGGTGCAGTCGGTCGAGCGGCTGCGCCAGCTTCTGGTGCTGACCATCGTCGATATTCGCGCGGTCGGACCCGGCGTGTGGAACAGCTGGAAGCGCCAGCTGATCCAGGAACTCTACGACGCCGCCGAAGAACGCTTCCGCCTTGGTCATGTCCGCCATGGCCGGCCCGAACGCGTTGCCGCCCGGAAGGCCGCGGTGGCCGAGCGGCTGGGCAAGGACAAGGCGCTGGTCGATGAGATCGGGACGCAACTGGGCGATGCCTATTGGATCGCCGAGCCGGACGACATCATCGCCATGAACCTCGCCCAGCTCGCCGGCGCCAAGGGTGCGTCGCTGGACATCGCGACGCATTATTACCCGGCGCGCGGCGCGACACTGGTCTCGGTGCTCGCCGCCGACCATCCCGGGCTGTTTTACCGCATCGCCGGCGGCATCCATCTGGCGGGCGGCAACATCATCGACGCGCGCATTCATACCGCGCGCAATGGCGTGGCGGTCGACAACTTCCTTGTCCAGGACCCGCTCGGCCGACCGTTCAGGGAGCCCACCCAGCTCGCGCGGCTGCGGACCGGGATCGAGGACGCGCTGGCCAACCGGGGCAAGCTGGTGCCGCAACTCGCCGCCCGCCCGCTTTCGCGCCCCCGCGCCGACGCCTTCGACGTGCGCGCGCGGGTTGAATTGGACAACCAGGCGTCCAACCGCTTCACCGTCATCGAAGTCAGCGCGCGCGACCGGCCGGCGCTGCTCAACCGGCTGGCGCGCGCCTTGTTCGAGGCCAAACTGATCGTCCACTCCGCCCACATCGCCACCTACGGCGCGCAGGCGACCGACATTTTCTACGTCACCGACCTGCTGGGCGAGAAGGTGACGGCGACGCCGCGGCTGAAAGCGGTCGAGCGCGGGCTGCTGGCGGCAGCGAGCGAGGAGGTGGTTGAGGTGGCTTAGGTGGGGGGTGGCAAAAGCGGGTCTTGCCCGATCGCCAGTGAGCGCTCAAAGCAAAATTCGCCCCTGGGCTAGTAGTGCTTGTGCCCAGAATGCCGCGTCAGGCATATGACGCAGGCTTCACCGGTATTTTGAGATACCGCACCCCATTTGCTTCGGCTTCAGGAAAATTTCCGGCGCGCACGTTTACCTGGATCGAAGGCAACAGCAGCTTTGGCACCGCCAACGTAGCATCGCGCGCATCGCGCATCGCGACGAAATTGTCCTCGCTCACGCTTTCGCTAACATGGACGCTTTCGCGTCGCTGCTCGCCGACGGTCGTTTCCCAGCGATATTCATCGCGCCCCGGCGCCTTGTAATCGTGGCACAGGAACAGCCGCGTCTCCTCGGGCAGCGACAGTAGCCGGCGGATCGAGCGATAGAGCATGCGTGCGTCCCCGCCGGGAAAATCAGCGCGCGCGGTGCCGTAGTCGGGCATGAACAGGGTATCGCCGACGAACGCGGCATCGCCGATCACATAGGCGACGTCCGCAGGCGTGTGGCCGGGCACATACATGACCTCGACATCGAGATTGCCGATCCCGAAATGCTCGCCATCGCGGAACAGCCGGTCAAAGTCCGACCCATCCGCCTTGAATTCGTCGAGTGCGAAGACCGGACGGAATATCTTCTGCACGTCACGAATGTGCTCTCCGATACCGATCGCGGCGCCGGTCTTCGCCTTGATAAAGGGCGCCGCCGAGAGGTGATCGGCGTGCGCGTGGGTTTCCAGCACAAGTCCGATGCGCCAACCGCGCGCATCAGCGGCGGCGATAATGCGCTCGGCCGATCGCGTGTCGGCCTCGCCGCTCGCCAGATCGAAGTCGAGCACCGGATCGATTACTGCCGCCTCGCCAGTTCCCGGGTCGGCGACCAGATAGCTGATCGTGTTGGTGGGCTCGTCAAAAAACGGCTCGATGTGCGGCTTTGTGGACATTGGCATCTCCTCGGCTTGACATTATATGCAAAAATGCTAAAAAAGCAATTGATAATGGAGTGCTGCGATGCTGACACCGATAATGGACCTAGCCACGTTTGAAACGAAGGCGGAGGGGGTGGCCGATATGCTGAAGGCGATAGGCAACACCCGTCGCCTGATGCTGCTTTGCAAGCTGGTCGAACACGGCGAAATGCGGGTCGGCGATCTCGCCCGCGAAGTCGCCCTGTCGCAATCGGCCTGTTCGCAGCATCTGGCAAAGATGCGCGACGAACGGCTCGTCGAGTTCCGCCGCGAGAGTCAGACGCTTTGGTATCGCATTGCCGACGCCCGGATCGAGACGCTCCTCGCCACGCTCTACCAACTCTACTGCAAGGACTGATGACGATGACCATTTCCACAGTCGCACCGCACGAGGCACGGCGCCTGATTGCCGCCGGCGCCACTCCGATCGACATTCGCGAACCCGATGAACATGCCCGTGAGCACATTGCAGGAGCGATTAACCTGCCCCTCGCCAGGATAGGCGAGTTGCCGTCTGGACCGGTGATATTCCATTGCCGCTCGGGAATGCGGACGGAGGCAAATGCCGAGATTCTTTCGGCGGCTGCGAGGGGCGATTGCCACATTCTTGCCGGCGGCATCGATGCCTGGCGCGCCGCCTCGCTGCCAACCCATATCGACCGGCGCCAGCCGCTGGAGATCATGCGGCAGGTGCAACTGGCGGCGGGCGGGCTGGTGCTGCTGGGCGTAATTCTCGGGTTTCTCATCACGCCGGAATATTTCGGTCTGTCAGCCCTCGCCGGCGCGGGTCTGATGATCGCGGGCGCGACCGGCTGGTGCGGGATGGCAAGATTGCTTCGTGTCCTGCCGTGGAATCGGCGCACGGTGGCCTGATCGGCGATGTCCCCCGTCGAGATCGTGCTCGCTCTCGCCTCGGGCTGCGTGATCGGAGCGGTGCTGGGGCTCGTTGGCGGCGGGGGATCGATCCTTGCCGTGCCGCTGCTGGTCTATGTCGTCGGAGTCGGATCGACGCATGTGGCGATCGGCACTGCGGCAGTTGCGGTCGCGGCCAATGCGGTTGCCGGGCTCGTCGGCCATGCCCGCGCCGGCACGATAAAGTGGCGTTGCGCCGGAGTGTTCGCGCTTACGGGCGCAGTTGGCGCAGCCTTCGGAGCCGAGGCGGGCAAGGCATTCGATGGGCAACGACTGCTCATGCTGTTCGGGCTGGTGATGATCGGTGTCGGCCTGTCCATGTTGCGCAAGCGGCGCAGCGTCGAGATGCCCGATGTACGCCTGACGCGAAACAGCGCGGCCGCACTGCTGCCCAAGCTTGTTCCGATCGGTTTCGTGGTCGGCCTCGCTGCCGGATTTTTCGGAATTGGCGGCGGCTTCCTGATTGTCCCCGGCCTGATCGCGGCGACCGCGATGCCGCTCCGCAAGGCGGTCGGCACCTCGCTAGTCGTGGTGACTGCTCTTGGTCTCACGACCGCCACTTCCTATGCGTTGTCGGGTTATATCAACTGGACTCTGGTCGCGCTGCTGATCGCTGGTGGCGTTGCTGGTGCTGCGGCAGGCATCGCGCTCGGGCAGCGGCTTGCTACCCGAAGGGGCCTGCTCGAACGCTGGTTCGCATCCGTGGTAATCCTGGCAGGAGCCTATGTCTTGGTGCGCGGTCTCTCGTGAGGTCGACAGTGACGGGATTTCTGCTGTAACCGCCTGGCACGATTACCAACGCACGAATGCCGGCTTCGTTGGCTTTGCCAACAGCCTTAAAATCACCGATCCGTATACGTCACTCAGCCCCCCCCCCCCGCAACCGCGCCACCGCTCCAATACCAGACCGCCCAAGTGACGGAGGCTTTGCGGGAGTGGGTTCAGAAGCTCAAGCGCGCGCTAATCCGCAAATCCCGGCCTGCAAGCGGCGCATAGTCCTTCAGGAAGCTCGCGTGCCGCCGCGCCACGACATCGAACAAATTGTTGACCGAAATCGTAATGGTGGCGCCGCTGTCAACGCCCAAAGGCTTCCAATTCGCGCTGGCATTGACCATTGTATACCCCTTTGTTGCTGTTTCGAAGGCGGCAACCCGGTTCTGCCCATCGACCCATTCGGCCTCGAGGCGACCGGTGAGCCTATCCGATTGGGCCTCCACGCCCCCGAGCAGTCGCAGCGCAGGGATGCGCGGGACAGGGCCGCTGCCCTTGATCGCCGCGCGGGTGAAGTCGCCAACGCCATCAAGGTTGATCACATAGCTGCCCAACCGGGCGACACGCACCGATGCTTCAACCTCGGCGCCATAGTAGCGGGCATCGGCCTGCGCATATTGAAAGACCGGCAAGTGATCTTCGGTCGCGCCGGTCGGGCTTTCGAAGATAAAGCCTTTGAACCATGAGTGATAAAGCGATGCGTTGAAGCTATAGCCCTCGCCCTTGCGCCGCAAGGTCAGTTCAAGGCCGGTCGATTTCTCCTTGCCGAAGGTTGGATCGCCGGATTCAAACGCCTGCGTGCCGGCGTGCGGGCCATTGGCGAATAGTTCCTCGGCGGACGGTGCGCGCTGCGTATAGGAAGCGTTAAGACCGATCCGCCAGCCGGAAATCGCCCCGGCACTGGCGCCAAGCGAACCGGAAAAAGCGGTGAAGCTGCGGCGGATGTCGGGATTGCCGAGGTCGGCGTCGGCTGCGGCACGCATGATCGAATGCTCGATCCGTCCGCCCGCCTCGGCCCGGATCCCGCCAAAATCGATGCTCTGGAGGGTGAACAGGCCAGACTGCTGGGTCTTGCTCCGGGGCAGGAATTTCTCATCGCCGATGATGTTGAGATTGCGCAGGAAGAATTGCCCGCCAATCGCGCCGCGCCAGCCGCTCCGTTCGCGCTGAACAAGCTCCAGCCGGCCTTCCCACCCCTGATTGAGGAAGGTCGTGCTGATCGCCCCGGCATTGTCGATCTCGTTGTGCTTGTAGTCGGCATATCCTCCGCGCACGCGAATGGCCTCGAGGAAACCGCTGCCTGGCTTTATCTCGCCGCGCCAGTCAACGCGGGTTTGCCTGACATCCAGTCTGACTTCTTCGGCTGCCACCGCCGGATCGACCGAATAACGCACCGGCACGCCGTAAAGATTGTCATAGTGCGAGACGGAAAAACCCAGGTTAGCAATCTCGGTAATGAAAGCAGCCCCGCCCGCCACTTCCCACGAACGGCCGCTACTGTTGGGCAAATCGCCCTTGAGGCTGACAAGGGCTGCAGTCTCCGCGTCGCCGCTGGCTGAGGCGGCCGCACGCAGGGCTGGCGTGAGTATATAACCGCCGGTGCGCAGGTCGTCGCTCTTGCTGTAGGTGCCATCGAAATGGACGACGAGCTTGTCACTCAGGGGCACGTCGATCCGCGCGCCGCCCGAACGCTCGTTGGCGGCGCTGCCAAAGGCGGCGGTACCATCGATGTGGATCGCCTCCTCAGGGATTGAGCGGGGAATACGGCTGTCGATCACATTGACCACGCCGCCAATCGCTGAAGAACCAAACTGCAAGGCCGCGGGGCCGCGCAGCACTTCGATCCGGTCGGCGGTCAGCGGGTTGATGGCGACTGCGTGGTCAACGCTGGTGTTTGAAACATCGAAGCTGCCGATGCCGTCCGAAAGAACGCGGACGCGCTCGCCCTGGAAGCCGCGCAGGACCGGGCGTGAAGCATTGGGACCAAAGGACGTCGCTGATACGCCCGCCTGATGTGACAACGTCTCGCCGATCGTCGAACGCATTTCGCGGCGCAAATCATCGGCAGAAAGAACCGAGGTGCCGGACAGAATGTCCGACTGGTCGCGAGCATAGATGCCTGTCACAACAATTTCGTCACCGGCGTTTTCATGGTCGCCGTGCTGCGGCGCTTCTTCGGCCAGAGCCGGTCCAGCGGCGAGAGCGGATGAAGCCAGAAGAATTGCCAACAGGCGCATTTGCATATCCCAGGGAAAGGCCCGGAACTAATCGATATGATATAATATATCAATCGGGTTCCGCGGACCGTGGAAAAACGCGTGTTTCGGCTGCGTTCGGGGCATGCTCATCGCACTGGCTACGACCGAATTGGGCGCAAAGGCGAATTTGCCGGCGGTCAGCCCCCGCCAACCGCCGCCCGCAACCGCTCCACCGCCGCATCTCGCCCGATCAGCGGCAACAACCCCGCCATCTCTGGCCCGTGATCTTGCCCGGTCAGCGCTTGGCGGAGCGGCAAAAACAGCGCCTTGCTCTTGCGCCCCGTCGCCTCCTTGAGCGCGGAAGTCAGCGCGTGCCAGGGATCGTCGCTCCATTCCTGCGCCGCTAGTGCCTCGGCAGCCTGCGCCAGATAGGCGCGGGTCTCGGCGTCGAAATCGGGCGGCGTGACCGGGCCGGTCACCACCTGCCACCACTCGCCCGCCTCGCCGATATGGGCCAGGTTCGGCCGGATGGCTTCCCAGCCGGCCTCGCTCATGCCCTCGGGCAGCAGGTGCGCGACACGGGGGAAGGGCAGGCGGTGGACGATCGCGGCGTTGATCCGGTGGAGTTCGGCCTCGTTGAAGCGGGCGGGGGCGCGGCCGAAGCGGGCGAGGTCGAAGCTGGCTGCCAGCGCGGGCGCATCCAGCGCGGGATCGACCGGATCGGCGGTGCCCAGCCGCGCCAGCAGCGCGATCAGCGCCTCGGGCTCGATGCCGGCCTCGCGCAGTTCCGCCATGCCGAGCGAGCCCAGCCGCTTGGAAAGCTTGCCCTCGGCGCCGACCAGCAGCGCCTCATGGGCAAAGCGCGGCGGCGGCTGCCCAAGCGCGGTGAACATCTGCATTTGGGTCGCGGTGTTCGAGACATGGTCCTCGCCGCGCAATACGTCGGTAATGCCCATGGCGATGTCGTCAATCACGCTCGGCAGCATGTATAGCCACGAGCCATCGGCGCGGCGGATGACCGGGTCGGACAATTGCGCCGGATCGAAGTGCTGTGGGCCCCGGATGCCGTCGTGCCATGCGATAGGTTGTGTGTGATCGAGCCGGAAGCGCCAATGCGGCGCATCACCTACCGCGCGCCGGGCGGCATGATCCGCCTCGGCCAGCTCCAGACCTGCGCGGTC
>JAYVWX010000286.1:0-3443 GCA_043785715.1 Novosphingobium sp.
AACGATCGCGGACGCGGTCATCAGCATCGCCAGCACCGACCAAAGTTCGAGCCTGGCCACGGCATCCATCTGAGGGCTGGCGATTGCCAGCGGCACAACCCACAGCAGGGCATTGATGATGGCATTGATGACGTGCCGTTTGACTTCGTCGCGGCTCATGGTGCGGCGGTCGGCATCGGCGACTATCCGGTCGCAATGCGCTGCATGTAACATCGTGCCCGCCAGTGCAGCCAGCCACGCCGCCAGCAGAAAAAAGTCAAGCTTGCCGGCAAGTAACGCCACGGTTGCCACGGCGGCAATCGCATGGACGAATATGCGCGCGGTCGAAGCCTTGGCGAGGTCGGAATATTGCAGTCCCCGCAGCCGGGCCCAGTCACCGTCCGCCGGGGTGGTCAGTCCCAGAACCGCGAGGGCTGGCAGATTGTCGGGCAGGAGTGTGGGCGGTATGCGGTTCTGTATCACCCGGCCGCTTTATCGCAGCGGAGGTTATCAGGCCGTAAACCCGAAGGGCGAATTACGATGGTTCTTGAGAATCATTCGACCGTGACGCTTTTCGCCAGATTGCGAGGCTGATCGACATCGGTGCCCTTCAGGCAGGCGACGTGATAGGCCAGCAGCTGCACCGGCACGGCATAGACCAGCGGGGCGATCAGCGGATGGACCTTGGGCATGGCGATGGTCGCCAGGCAGCCCTCCCCCGCCTCAGCGAGCCCTTCCTCGTCCGAAATCAGCACGATCTGGCCGCCCCGCGCGCGCACTTCCTGCATGTTGCTGACGGTCTTTTCGAACAGCGGGCCGGAAGGCGCCAGGACGATCACCGGCACCGCCTCGTCGATCAGCGCGATCGGCCCGTGCTTCATCTCGCCGGCGGCATAGCCCTCGGCGTGAATATAGCTGATCTCCTTGAGCTTGAGCGCGCCTTCCAGCGCCAGCGGGTAATCGGGCCCGCGGCCAAGATAGAGCACGTCGCGCGCCGGCGCGATGAGATGCGCCATGGCGGCGATTTCCTCGTCATGCGCCAGCGCGGCGTTGAGCATCGCCGGCGCCTCGAGCAGATGCTTGACCACCTCGCATTCCTCGGCCCGGTCCATCCGTCCGCGCCTCACCGCCAGATGCGCGGCGAGCGCGGCCAGCACCGCCAGCTGGCAGCTGAACGCCTTGGTCGAGGCGACGCCGATCTCAGGGCCGGCATGGGTCGGCAGCAGCAGGTCCGCCTCGCGCGCCATGGAACTGGTCGGCACGTTGACCACCACCGCGATGGTCTGCCCTTGCGCCTTGCAGTGGCGCAGGGCCGCCAGCGTGTCGGCGGTCTCGCCCGATTGCGAGATGAACAGCGCCAGCCCGCCGGGCTCCAGCACCGGATCGCGGTAGCGGAATTCACTCGCCATATCGATGTCGACCGGCAGCCGGGCGAACTGCTCGAACCAGTATTTCGCCACCATTCCGGCATAATAGGACGTGCCGCAGGCGACGATGGTCACCCGGCTGATTGCCGAAAGATCGAAATCGAACTGCGGCAGCGCGACCGACTGGTCGACCTGGCGGATGTAGCTGCGCAAGGTCTGGGCGACCACCGTCGGCTGCTCGAATATCTCTTTCTGCATGAAGTGGCGGTAATTGCCCTTCTCGATCGCCGCCGCCGAGGCGCCCGAGCTGACGATGGGCCGCTTGACCTCGCGGTTGTACTTGTCGAAGATCTGCGCGCCGCCCGCCGTGACGATTACCCAGTCGCCTTCCTCAAGGTAGCAAATCCGCTGGGTCAGCGGCGCCAGCGCCAGCGCATCCGATCCGAGATAGGTCTCGCCCTGGTTCTCATCGGCCCCGTAGCCGACCACCAGCGGCGAGCCGAGCCGTGCGCCGATCAGCATGTCGGAATGCTGGCGGAAGACGATAGCCAGGGCGAAGGCGCCGCGCAGTTTGGGCAGGGCGGCCTTGACCGCATCAGCCGGAGCGACTCCGGCTTCGACCTGTTCGGAAATGAGGTGGGCGAT
This sequence comes from Novosphingobium sp., assembly GCA_043785715.1. Classification (GTDB taxonomy): domain Bacteria; phylum Pseudomonadota; class Alphaproteobacteria; order Sphingomonadales; family Sphingomonadaceae; genus Novosphingobium. Next base: position 1,992 of record JAYVWX010000286.1, read on the forward strand.
CACCTCGGTATCGGTGTCGCTCTCGAATTTCCGCCCCCGCGCGGTCAGTTCCTTGCGCAGCTGGCGGAAGTTTTCGATGATGCCATTGTGGACCAGCGCCAATTCGGAAGTGGCGTGGGGATGCGCGTTGGCCGCGGTCGGCGCGCCATGGGTCGCCCAGCGGGTGTGGGCGATACCGGTGGCGCCGGGCGCCGGATTGACCGCCAGCTCGCTCACGAGGTTCATCAACTTGCCCGGCGCGCGGCGGCGGACCAGCTCGCCGCCGTGGATGGTGCAGACCCCGGCCGAATCGTAGCCGCGGTACTCCATCCGCCGCAGCCCATCGACCAGCCGCTCCGCGACGGGTTCCTTGCCAACGATGCCGATAATTCCGCACATATGCTGCGACCTTGAGCTTCTAGAGGATGTACGGAACCCGGATGCCGGGCAGCTCTGCCGGAAAATCCCTGGTATTGCGAGTGACCAGCACGCGGCCACGCACTTGCGCCGAGGCAAGAATGATCGCGTCGGGCGACTTGAGCCTTGGTTTCTCACGGCGAAGCGCCGCCGCGCGGCGCGCCGTTTCGTCGTCAATCTCATCGAGACCGAACTGCCCGAGAAAGCGTAGCGCATCGCGCAGCATGGCGTCGGTCCCTTTCGACATGACCTCGATCCAGGCCATCCGGTTGATCCACATCTGGCCGCCGACCCGCGAAGCCCGGCGAATTTCTTCCAGGGCCGGGGGGTGGTCCATCAGCGCGTCGATCAGGATATTGGCGTCGAAACTATAGCCGCTCATGCAGCATTCTTTTTGCGATTCTTTTTACGCCCGGCCCCTGCCTTGGCTTGGAGCGCCAGAAAATGGGCGCGCTCGCGCACGTCGTAGTCGTCGAAACAGTCGGGCGATTCGGCGTGAACCTCCTCGAAGTCCTCGTCCCAGGGCCGGGTCCATTCGGCCCGCCGTTTGCGCTCATATTCCTGGGGATCGATGGCGATGCCGTTGCGCGCCCACAGCCCGAAGCCCGCTTCGAGCCAGTCCTTGCCGCTTTCTGCAATGAACTGCGCCACTGCATCGCGGATCACCCCGGTTCGCGACTTGCCCTCGCGCCTGGCGAGTTCGTCGAGGCGGCGGACGTCATCTTCAGGTATATCGACAAGAAATCGTCCCATAATGATGCCGCGATATCATATCATGATATCATGTCAAGCTTACAGCAGCACCGCCTGCTTGTCGGCATCGCCCACCGCCGCCGCGGATTTCACCGCGTCGGTTCGCGCCATTGGCAGGTCGAGACGGCGGTTATGCGGGGCGAAGAACTCGGCGACGGTGACGACCTGCAACCGGTCGTCCTCGCGCTCGAGCATCGGGTGCCGGTACTTGCCGGCGGCGGCGATTTCGTCGCGCATCGGCTTGGTCGGCAGGCCGGTGCAGATGAGGAAGCCGAACTCGGCCTTCTCGCGCAGCCGGTCCGA
>JAYVWX010000287.1:0-2399 GCA_043785715.1 Novosphingobium sp.
CCGGTTTCCTCGATAAAGCCCATGCCGCCGTGGATTTGGATGTTGAGGCTGGTAGCTTCGCAACCGGCATCGGTGCCCCAGGCCTTGAGCAGCGGCACCAGGAGATCGGCGCGCGCTTGCGCCGCAGGATCGCCAAGCGCGCCGCGATCGACCTGGCCGGCGGTGTAATAGAGCAGAGCCCGGGCGCCTTCGGTCAGCGCGCGCATGCGCAACAGCATACGGCGGACATCGGGATGCTCGACGATCGCGACCGGTGTCCTGTCCGGCGAGCCGGCACGGGCCGATTGCACCCGCTCGCGGGCGTAATGGCTGGCCTGCTGGAGCGCGCGTTCGGCGATCTGGACGCCCTGGCTGCCGACATTGATCCGGGCCGCGTTCATCATCGTAAACATCGCCTTCAGCCCCTCGTTCTCGCACCCGACCAGTTCGCCGATACAGCCATCGTTGTCGCCATAGCTCATCACGCAGGTCGGCGAGGCATGGATGCCGAGCTTGTGCTCGAGGCTGACCGCCGTGAGATCGTTGCGCGCGCCAAGGCTGCCGTCGGCATTCACCCGGTATTTGGGCACGACAAACAGTGAAATCCCGCGCGACCCCGCCGGCGCGCCGGGCGTGCGGGCCAGCACCAGATGGACGATGTTGGCGGCCAGATCGTGTTCGCCCCAGGTGATGAAGATCTTGGTGCCCTTGATGCGGTATTTGCCTTCGTCCTCGCCCACCGTGATCGGGGTGGCAAAAGTGCGCAATGCGCCCAGATCGCTGCCCGCCTGCGGTTCGGTGAGGTTCATCGTCCCCGACCATTCGCCGCTGATCAGCTTGCCCAGGTACATCGCCTGTTGCGCCTGGCTGCCGTAATGCCGCAGCGCCTCGATCGCGCCGACTGTCAGGATCGGCAACAGCGCAAAAGCGAAATTTGCCGCGCCGAGATTTTCCAGAACGCAGCAGGCAAGGCTGAACGGCAAGCCCTGGCCGCCAAACTCCTCCGGGCCGGCAATGGCGTTCCAACCCGCGTCGATATAGGCCCGGTAGGCCTCGGCGAAACCTTCGGGCAGCGTAACCACGCCGTTATCTATTGCGGCCCCTTGGATGTCGCCGATGCGGTGCAATGGCGCCCATTCGCCGGCCGCGAAACCGCCGATACCCTCGACGATGGCCGTGACCAGATCGGGGCTGGCGGCGGCGAAGCGCTCGTGCGCGGCAAGCTCGTCGATGCCGGCGCTGACCTGAAGCGCGAAGATCTGTTCGGCGCTTGGCGGCGTATAATCGGTCATGCGCTTTCCCTTGGCTTTGTGCGCTCCCGCCTATAGCGCCGCGCCATGGCGGACAACAGCCCACCCACGATCCTGCCCGCCGATGCCGACGCGATTGCCGAGGCGGCAGAAGTGCTGCGCGGCGGCGGGCTGGTGGCGGTGCCAACCGAGACGGTTTACGGCCTGGCCGCGCGGGCGGATAGCGATGCGGCGGTGGCGGCGATCTTCCGCGCCAAGGGGCGGCCGGATTTCAACCCGTTGATTGTCCATATCGGCGATCTGGATCAGGCGGGACTGCTGGCGGAACTGGACGACCGGGCGAGGGCGCTTGCGGCGCGTTTCTGGCCGGGCGCGCTGACGCTGGTGTTGACCAAGCGCGCCGATGCGCCGCTCGCCGCCGCGGTCACCGCCGGCCTGCCGACGGTCGCGCTGCGCTGTCCCGCGCATCCGGTGATGCGGGCGCTGATCGCCGAGACCGGACTGCCGCTCGCCGCGCCTTCGGCCAACCGCAGCGGCAAGGTCAGCCCGACCAGCGCCGCGCATGTCGCGGCTTCGCTGGGCGGGAATGTCGGCCTGATCCTCGATGGCGGAAACTGCGCGGCGGGGATCGAATCGACTATTCTTGCGCTTCGGGCAGGAGCCGGCTGGCAGGTCCTGCGGCCTGGACCGGTCACCACACCGCAGATTTCCGCCATTCTCGGCGCGGAAAATGAAGTCCTGACGTCATCGGCGGCGGTTGAGGCGCCGGGCCAGCTTGTCAGCCATTATGCGCCGGGCAAGCCGCTGCGGCTCGGCGTCAACCGCGCCGAGCCAGATGAATTCCATATCGGTTTCGGGCTGGTGGCGGGAGATGTGACTTTGTCGGCCGGCGGCGATCTCGCCGAAGCGGCGGCTCGGCTTTACGCCGCGCTGCACCAGGCGGGGGCTGCGGCCCAACCAAGGATAGCCGTCGCGCCGATTCCCGATGCGGGGATCGGCAGCGCGATTAACGACCGGCTGCGCCGCGCGGCGGCCTGATCAGTCGGATTGGGCGAGGGGGGTGGGCGAGAGGCGCTGGAGTTCATCATATTCGGCGCTTGCCCGGCCGCAGGCCTCGCCATTGCCCCCGGAACACTGGCGCGAATGCTGCAAATAGCTGCGTTCCAGCCG
>JAYVWX010000288.1:0-2157 GCA_043785715.1 Novosphingobium sp.
CTTGCGAAGTGCTGGTCGAGCGCAAGGGCAAGCTGCCCGGACAGTGGCTCGGCAAATCGCCGTGGCTGCAATCGGTGCACTTTTTTGGCGAGGCTGCAATCGGCGATCTGGTCGAGGTGGAGCTGTTCGAGGCTGGGGCCAATTCGCTCGCGGGGCGGTTGGTTTAAGCCATCGTGCCTTAATTCGTCGACGCTGACACTTCCCCTTGCAGGGGAGGAACGTGGAGTAGATTGAACGTTCGGCGTTAAATCCAGCTTCAGCTAATCGGTACGATCTCGCGCGCCGTTAACTCGCGCTCCGCGATCGCGTGCGCGCGAGGGTCGTCGACGTCGATCCACCACGCCTCGCCGATATCCATCGTGGCCGCACGGCCGGCGTCGGCAAGTCGCTGCATGCCGTCCGAGAGGCTTCCGCTCTTGCCATCGGAAATGGCGGCCTGGATGGCGTTTGCGAGTTCGGGCGTCGCCAGGAACGCGCCGCAATCGACCGCGTCGTAATCGGTGATGGTTTTGCCGATCGCCTCGATCCGCCCATCGGAATCGGTCTTGACCCAGGTGGCGTCTTCGGGATCGATCAGCGGGCCGGTGGTGCGTCGGTCGATCGCGAGGGTAACTCCGCGGCTTTTCATGCCTTGCTGTGCCAACCGATCGAGGATGCCCGATTCGAAGATGTGGTCGGCCATCATCAGCAGATAGTCGCCCCCACCCATCTTGGCGATCCGCGCCGCTCCAGCCATCACCGAATAGCCGTTGGGGGTGGACCAGTGGAGAACCCGTTCGGAAACCACGGGGATGCCCACGCGGGCAGACAGCGTCGGCAGGAATTTCTCGATTTCGACCGCCTGATGGCCGGTGACGACGACCACGCGCTCGACGCCCGCGGCGCGCGCCTGGCGCACGCTCAGTTCCAGCAGCGGCACCCCGGCAATCGGCGTCAGCGGCTTGGAATCGGAAATCTCGCGTATCCGGTTGCCGTAGCCCGCGGCGATGATCAGCGCATCCATCAACTGCTCCAAACCAAAGTGTCAGCGGACCATGGCGGCGACGCCTGTGACCGCCATTGTCCGGACGCTACTCCGCCGCGAAGGTGGCGTCGGCGATAAATTCCTCGACCATTTGCGCCGCGGTATCGTCGTTGAACTGCTGCAGCGGGTGCTTGCAATAGTACGCGCTCGGGCCGATCAGCGCGCCGCCCTCGCCGCGATCGAGCGCCAGCTTGCAGCAGCGGATCGCATCGATCACCACCGCCGCCGAATTGGGGCTGTCCTCGACCGAAAGGCGCATTTCCAGGTTCATCGGAACGCCGCCGAACAACTGGCCTTCCATCCGCAGGAAGCACAGCTTGTTGTCTTTCTGCCATGGCACATAGTCCGACGGCCCGATGTGGATGTTCTCGTCGGCCAGCCGCTGGGCGAGCATCGCCTGAACCGCCTCGGTCTTCGATTCTTTCTTGCTGCCCAACCGCTGGCGATCGAGCATGTTCATGAAGTCGGTATTGCCGCCGGTGTTGAGGTGATAGGTCCGCTCAACGTTTACCCCGCGCGCGCCGAACAGGCTTGACAGCACGCGGTGGACGATCGTCGCGCCGAGCTGCGCTTTCACGTCGTCACCGACGATCGGGATGCGCTTGTCGCGGAACTTCTTTTCCCACTCGGGACGGCTGGCGATGAACACCGGCATGCAGTTGACCTCCGCGACCCCGGCTTCGAGCGCGCATTCCATGTAGAATTCGGTCGCGTCCTGCGATCCGACGGGAAGGAAGTTGATCAGCACCTCGGCGCCCGAATCCTTGAGCGCCTTGACCACCGCAGCCTTGTCCGGCTCGGCCGCAGTGGCGACGACGAAACCCTTCTCGCCCATTCCGGTCATGTGATCGGCGACGCCGTCGAGCACCTTGCCCATGATCACCTTGACCCCGGTGTCGGGAACCTTGGGCATGAACACCGCGGTGTTGTTGGGCGCGGCAAAGATCGCTTCGGCAATATCCTTGCCGACCTTGCGCTGATCGACGTCAATGCCCAGCACCCATTCGACGTCGCCCGCGCCATAGCCGCCGATGCGATCGTGGATCAGGCCCTGGGCGGTGTTGGATTCGCGGTAATAGGCGACGCCCTGCACCAGCGAACTGGCGCAATTGCCTACACCGATGATGGCGGTT
>JAYVWX010000289.1:0-2363 GCA_043785715.1 Novosphingobium sp.
GGGCTGCACTTCGCCTATATGCAGATCAAGCTGCTGATGGCGCACCTGCTGACCCGCTACCGGATCGAGCTTGAACCCGGCTACGCGCCCGAATGGCAGCCGTGGCCGATCCCCAAGCCGAAGGACGGGCTGAAGGTGACGTTCACCCCGCTCTAAAAATCCACCGCGATGCCGTTTTTCTCCCAGTCGCCGTAGCGGGTGGGGTCGAGCGGGTCGGTGGGGGGCGGGACCGGTTCGGGCTGGGGCGCGGGTTCATCGCTCCAGTTTGCGGGCTTCTGGAACTTTTCCGGGCGGGTGGTGGCGCGCTGGGTCATGGCGTATAAATGCTCTTGCTGGCCCTCGATTGCAATTGCCTCTAGGGCGCGTCCCATGGATATTCCCGGCCTTCCCGCGCGCAAGGGTGCACTCAAACTGATCGACGCAGTGCTCAACCGGGGCGAGACGCTCGACCAGGCGACGGGCAGCGCTCTGCTGGGGGTCAAGGGGCAGGCTGATCGGGCCTTGGCCAAGGCACTGGCGGGCGAAGCGCTGCGCTGGATGACCGATCTCGATGGAATCATCGACAGCGCCACCCGGCTGGCACTGGCCCCCGATGCCAAAGTGCGTTCGGTATTGCGGCTGATGCTGGCCGGCTGGCTGCGGTTGGAGACCCCGCCGCATGCCGTGATCGCAACCGGCTTGCCGTTGCTCGCAGGCGGGCCGCGAAGGCTGGCGCATGGGGTGTTTTCGACGCTGACCAAGCGTGCGGTGACCTTGCCCGCTGCGCCGACTTTGCCCGCCGATGTTGCCATGCGCTGGGGCGACCGGGCCGCAGCGATCGCCGCAGGGCTGGGTCACCTCCCCCCGCTCGACCTCACATTGCGCGATGCCAGCGAAACTGCGGCTTGGGCCGAGCGGCTCGGGGGCACCTCGCTGATGCCCGGGCATGTCCGGCTCGGGCGCGGGACGGCGGTGGAGAACCTTGAGGGCTACAATGAGGGCGGCTGGTGGGTGCAGGATCTTGCCGCCGGATTGCCCGCGCGGCTGCTGGGTGAGGGGCAAGGTCGCACCGTGCTCGACCTGTGCGCCGCTCCCGGGGGCAAGACGCTGCAATTGGCGGCGACCGGCTGGCAGGTTACCGCGCTCGATGCCAGCGGACGGCGGCTAGAACGGGTCGAGCAGAACCTCGCGCGGACTGGGCTCACTGCGGAGGTTATCGAGGCCGATGCACTGGACTGGCAGCCGCCCGCGCTGTTCGACGCTGTGCTGCTCGATGCACCGTGCAGCGCCACCGGCACCTGCCGCCGCCATCCCGACGTGCTGCACCGGATCGGCCCGCGCCAGATCGCCGAGCAGGTGGAATTGCAGGCAGCACTGCTCCAACGCGCGGTGAGCTGGGTCAAGCCCGGCGGAACGCTGGTCTATGCGGTCTGTTCGCTCGAGCCCGAAGAGGGCGAGGCGCAGGCGGCCAAAGTTACGCTGACCCGCGATCCCATCCGTATGGATGAATTGCTGCCCGGCATCGCACCGAGCGCTGACGGATATCTGCGCACCGATCCCGGAATGCTGGCTGATGTTGGCGGGCTGGACGGGTTCTTCATCGGACGCTGGCGCAAATCCTAAACGAAACCTGTATTGGCTTGCCCTCGCCCGCCAGCGTGCCACTATCGCTGCAATCAGGGGAACCAACCATGTACCGCACCGCCGCACTTGCCATATCCGCGCTGGCTCTGGCCACGCCCGCCATGGCCTATCAGGCCGAAATACGCCGCGACGACTGGGGGATCGCCCACATCAAGGGCCACACCGACGCCGATGCGGTTTACGGGATGATCTATGCCCAGGCCGAGGATGACTTCAACCGGATCGAGATGAATTACCTGACCAGTCTCGGCCGCAGTGCCGAGGCCGAGGGCGAGCAAGCAATCTGGGCGGATTTGCGCCAGCGGTTGTGGATCGATCCCGCAGACCTGCAGGCGCAATATGCCAAGAGCCCGCCGTGGCTGCGCGCGCTGATGCAGGGCTGGGCGGCGGGGCTTAACCAGTACCTCGCCGATCACCCCGAAGTGCATCCCAAGGTCATCACGAAGTTTGAGCCGTGGATGGCGCTGAGCTTTTCCGAAGGCAGCATCGGCGGCGATATCGAAAGCGTGCCTCTAAGCCAGCTGGAAGCCTTCTACACCGGACGCCAAATCGCGCTGACCGCAAACGAGCGCGGCCTTGAATTCAAGGAACCGCTCGGTTCGAACGGCTTTGCCATCGGCCCTTCGCACAGCGCGAGCGGCCACCCGCTGCTGCTGATCAACCCGCACACCAGCTTTTTCTTCCGCTCCGAACTGCAAGTCGAAAGCGACGAAGGCCTACACGCCTATGGCGCGGTCACC
>JAYVWX010000290.1:0-7595 GCA_043785715.1 Novosphingobium sp.
GGTTGCCGATGAATTCGCCGCCTATGGCAAGAACCACGATCTCAAGATGGCACTGCTGATCGGCGGCGTGCAGATGGGCGATCAGGTCAAGGCGCTGAAGGACGGCGTCGACGTGCTGATCGCTACCCCCGGCCGGCTGATGGACCTGTTCGAGCGCGGCAAGATCCTGCTGACCGGTTGCAGCCTGCTGGTGATCGACGAGGCCGACCGCATGCTCGACATGGGCTTCATCCCGGATATCGAGACGATCTGCGCCAAGCTGCCGCCCAACCGCCAGACCTTGCTGTTTTCCGCGACGATGCCGCCGCCGATCAAGAAGCTGGCCGACAAATTCCTGTCTAACCCGAAATATATCGAGGTGTCGCGCCCGGCGAGCTCGAACCTCAATATCGTCCAGCACAAGGTGGCGGTGACCAGCCGCAACAAGCGCGACGTGCTACGCCAGCTGCTGCGCACCGATAACGTCACCACCGCCATCGTCTTCTGCAACCGCAAGACGACCGTGCGCGAACTGGCCAAGAGCTTACAGCAGAGCGGCTTTTCGGCCGGCGAAATCCACGGCGACATGGAACAGCCGGCGCGGATCGCCGAACTGGACCGGTTCAAGGCTGGCAAGATCAACATCCTCTGCGCCAGCGACGTCGCCGCGCGGGGCCTGGACATTAAGGGCGTCAGCCACATCTTCAACTTCGACACGCCCTGGCACCCCGACGACTATGTCCACCGTATCGGCCGCACTGGACGCGCCGGCGCGAAGGGCCGCGCCTTCACCTTCGTAACGCCGGAGGACGCCGAGGCAATCGACAATGTCGAGAAGCTGACCGGCGGCAAGATTCCGGTTTACGATCTGGCAGGCGCGGTGCCGGAAGATCGTCCGGCGCGTGAGGAACGGACACCCCGCGCCGAGCGCCCTGCGCGCGAGCCCCGCAAGCCGCGCGAAGAGAAGCCGGCCGAAGCGCGTGAACCGCGCGCACCGCGCCCGGCCCGTGAAACGCGTGAGCCCCGAGAAGCTCGTGAGCCGCGCGAAGCCCGCCCGCCGCGTGAGGACAAACCCCGTGAGGCGGTACCCCGCGCCGAACCCAAACGCACCCCCCGCCGCCAGCCGCAAACGGAAGCGGCGGACGAGGGCGAATGGAATGGCCCGGTGCCCGGATTTCTCGGGGTGTCGGCGCTTTAGGTTTTTTCTCCGGAACGGTAAGGGCTATTCCCCCAACCTGACAAAACTGTCGATCACCCGCTTCCTGCCAGCCGTCTCGAAGTCGATCTCCAGCTTGTTACCCTCCTGCGCCGCCACCGTGCCATAGCCGAACTTGTCGTGGAAAACCCGCGCGCCCACGCCGATATCCCCTCTCGGTTTGGCGGCGAAGCTGGCGGCGCTGCGCGAAGGTTCGGCAATCCGGCGGGGGGCCGGGTCAAAATTCGTCGCCGCTGCTCGCTGCCATCCGGGGCCGCGCGACTGAGCGCGGTCCGGCCGGTCGCGGGCGACATCGGCGAAAGGATCGGCGCGCTCCGACCAGTTTGCCCGCCAAAGCGACGCGCCGCCGGTCAGCGTGGTTTCCTGGTCGATATGGGCGTCGGGCAGATCGGCGATGAAGCGTGAGGGGATCGAGCTGGTCCACTGACCATAGATCCGCCGGTTGGCAGCGTGCAGGATGGTGCAGCGCCGCTTCGCCCGGGTGATCGCGACATAGGCCAGGCGGCGCTCTTCCTCAAGACTGGCCAGCCCGCCCTCATCCATCGCGCGCTGGGAGGGGAACACGCCTTCCTCCCAGCCGACCAGGAAAACGTGGTCGAATTCCAGCCCCTTGGCGGCATGGATAGTCATGATCGTGACTTTTTCGTCGCTGCTGGCGGCGTCATTGTCCATCACCAGGCTGACGTGTTCGAGGAAATCGCCAAGCGTCTCATATTCTTCCATGGCGCGGACCAGCTCGGCGAGGTTTTCCAGCCGGCCCCCGCTTTCGGCGCTGCGTTCGGCCTGCAGCGCGGCGGTGTAGCCCGATTCGTCGAGCAGGACGCGGGCCAGTTCGGCGGGCGAGGCGGTCTTTGCCAGATCGCGCCAGCGGGCGAAATCGCGCATCAACGCCAGCAACGTATTGCGCGCCCGCGCCGGCAGCTCGTCGGTATCGACGATCTCGAGCGCGGCGGCGGCGAGCGGCAGGCCGCGCGCCCTGGCGTGGCGGTGCATCTTCTCCAGCGTCTTGTCGCCCAGCCCGCGCTTGGGGGCATTGTAGATGCGCTCGAACGCCAAGTCGTCGGATGGCTGGGCGATGACGCGCAGATAGGCCAGCGCGTCGCGGATTTCGGCGCGCTCGTAAAACCGAAAGCCGCCGATTATCCGGTAGTTGAGGCCGATGGCGATAAAGCGGTCTTCGAATTCGCGGGTCTGGAACTGGGCGCGCACCAGGATCGCCATGCTATCGAGCGACGCGCCCTCGCGCTCCAGCCGCTCGATCTCCTCGCCGACCCGGCGCGCTTCTTCCGGCCCGTCCCAAACGCCGATCACCCGCAGCTTGTCACCGCCGCCACGCTCGGTCCACAGCATTTTGCCCAGCCGCCCGCTGTTGGCGCCGATCAGGCCCGAGGCGGCAGCGAGAATGTCGGGGGTCGAGCGGTAGTTCTGTTCGAGCCGGATCACCTTGGCGCCGGGAAAATCCTTCTCGAAGCGGAGGATATTGGCAACTTCCGCCCCGCGCCAGGAATAGATCGACTGGTCGTCATCGCCGACCACGCAGATATTCTTGCGGGTCTGTGCGAGCAGGCGTAGCCACAGGTACTGAACCTGATTGGTATCCTGATACTCATCGACCAAAATATATTTGAAGCGGTTCTGGTATTGTTCGAGCACTTCGCGGTGGCTGCGGAAGATGGTCAGCACATGCAGCAGCAGATCGCCGAAATCGCAGGCGTTCAAGGCCTTCAGGCGGTCCTGATAGAGCCGATAGAATTGCTGGCCGCGGCCATTGGCATAGGCCTCGTTCTCTTGCCCATCGAGATCGGCGGGGCCAAGGCCGCGGTTTTTCCAGCGGTCGATCAGCCCGGCGAGCTGGCGGGCGGGCCAGCGTTTCTCGTCGAGGTCATTGGCCTGGATAAGTTGCTTGAGCAGGCGCAGCTGGTCGTCGGTGTCGATGATCGTGAAATTGGACTGCAAGCCCACCAGTTCGGCATGGCGGCGCAGCAGTTTCGCCCCGACCGCATGGAAAGTCCCGAGCCAGGGCATCCCCTCCACCGCCGCGCCGATCAGCAGGCCGACGCGCTCGCGCATTTCCCGCGCCGCCTTGTTGGTGAAGGTGACGCACAGGATTTCGCTCGGCCAGGCGCGGCGGGAACGAACCAGGTGGGCGAGCCGGGCGGTCAAGGCTGACGTCTTGCCGGTGCCGGCCCCTGCCAGCATCAGCACCGGGCCTTCCGAGGTGAGCACGGCTTCGCGCTGCGGCGGGTTGAGGCCGGCCAGCAGCGGATCCGAGGCAAGGGATTCGGCGTCGTTCATTGGCGAACAGCTAGGGAACAGCAGGTTCCCGCGCAAGGACACTCGAACGTCCCTGCGGAACAATCGCCCGGCACGCGGGTTATCACGGGGCACAGACCAGTCGTTTCTTGGAGAAATATTATGCGTAGCATGCTCCTTGCCGGCGCGGGATTTATTGCCATTCTCGCCGCGCCCGTCGTTGTTACAGCCCAAGTGCCGCCACCCGGGACGGTTATGACCGATGAAAGCCGGATTTACGCCCTGACTCCCGAGCAGCAAGCGATGTTCGATGTCTGGACCGCCGAACAGCGCGCCGCCTACGCCGCGTGGCCCTATGATTACCGGGTCTATTACTGGACGCTGCCAACCAGTCAGGCGACCGGTTGGTGGGCGCTGACCGACGAGCAGCGCCGGCAGGTCTATGCGATGACGCCTGAGCAGCGCGTGGCCGCCTGGGCATCGATAGAAGCCCAGTTGGCCGGTGCTCCGCCGCCGACTGTTGTTCAGGCTAATCCCCCCGGTCCTGGCCCCGCGACGGACACGCCGCCCAATCCGCCGACCGCCGATTCTCCGGTTCCGCCCGCGATGCCAGCTGATCCGAGCTATCAAGCGGGCCCTTACAAGGGCGCGCTCACTCCGCCCCCGGCGGAGGCAGTCAACAAGGTCTATCCGGTCTGCACCAGCCGGCTTCAGGACAGTTGCCAGAATCCGGGCGAGGGCGGTGCGCCGCGTCGGCGTAAAGCGAAGCGGTAAGTCGCATGGAAATGGTTCGGGCGGGCTCCGGAACCGGAGGCCCGCCCGACTGCTGCGCAACGATAATGCTAGGCGGGTAGGGCTTTGACCCGAAGCAGCGTTAACCGCGCCTTGCCCATCCGCCGTTCCGATTCCTGCTCCAGCGATTTAAGCAGCGGGGTCTCATCGGCTGCGGTTTCGAGGCTGATCCAGGTGCCAGGCCCCACCCACCCCAGCCGCACCAGCCGCTCAAGCGCCACCCCCCCGGCGCCGCTGCCATAGGGCGGATCGAGCAGGATGAGGTCAAGCGGCTGCTTTACCGGACCCAGCGTCATCACCGAGGCGGCGCGGACATCGCATTGCGGCTGGGCGCGCAGATGCGCAATGTTGGCCCTGAGCGCGCGGATAGCCGCCGCGTCCTGCTCGACGAACAGGCAGCGTGCCGCGCCGCGCGACAGCGCCTCGAGACCCAGCGCACCCGAGCCGGCGAACAGGTCGGCGACGGCCAGCCCTTCGAAGCTGCCAAGCCGGCTGGTGAGCATCGAAAATAAAGTCTCGCGGGTGCGGTCGGCGGTTGGCCGGGTTGCGTCACCCGGCGGCGCTGCGATCTTGCGTCCGCGCCATTGGCCCGCGACGATCCGCAGCACGTCAGCCCCTGCCCTTGGACGCAGGCGGCCGGGTGGGCGTTTTGCGCCAATATTTGCGCTTCGTCTGGAAACTGTCCGGCTCTGCCGTCCGCGGCGGATTTTCGCCGGCTTGCGGGGCGGCTTTGAGGGTTTTCCGGAACCGTTCAACCGCCACTTGGGCAATCTCCACCGCCGCCCCGCGCGGCAGGTCGCCGAGCGCGAACGGGCCGTAGGAGGTGCGGATCAACCGGCTGACTTTGAGGTCGAGGTGTTCCAGCACCCGGCGCACTTCGCGGTTCTTGCCTTCGGTCAGGGTCAGCTCGATCCACTGGTTGCGCCCGGTCTTGCGCTCCATGTTGGCGTCTATCCTGCCGTAATGCATGCCGTCGATGGTGACGCCCTCGATCAGGTCCTCAAGCCGCGCCTGGCTGATGAGGCCGTAGGTGCGGGCGCGATAAGTGCGCGGGATGCCCGATGACGGCAGCTCCATCGCTCGCTTCAATTCGCCGTCATTGGTCATCAGCAGCAGACCTTCGGTGCTGAGATCGAGCCGGCCCACCGGAACCAGCCGGGGCGTGCCCTTGGGCAGTGCGTTGATCAGCGCGGTATAAATCGTCGGCCGCCCGGCAGGATCGCGCTCGGCGGTGATCAGCCCGGGCGGCTTGTGGAAGGCGAACAGCCGCGCCGCCTCGGCGGTCTTGACCGGCACGTCATCGACGGTGACGCCGCGCAGGGTTTCCAGCACCGTCGCCGGCGTGGTCACCACCTCGCCGCCGATTTTCACCCGCCCCTCGGCAATCATCCGCTCGACCTCGCGGCGGCTGGCGATGCCGGCGCGGGCGAGCAGCTTGGCGATGCGTTCACCGCTTCGCGGGGCAGTTTCAGCATTGCTGTTCGCAGCTGCGGTTTTGCCGGTCGTGTTGCCGGATTTCTTCGGGGGCGGGTTCATCCGCGCGCTTTAGCCCTGTGGACAAGACCCGTCAAAACACTATCAACCAATCTCCGCTAGCCTCGCAAGTGGACGGAACGCAGAGAAAGTTCGCTCATGGCTATCGCCGCCGCCGCTGAAAAACCGATGCGCCCAAAGGGCTGGCGCTTGCTCAAGCTTGCTCTGCAGAAGCGCAAGTCGGCGACCATGCTGGGCTTCGGTTTCTCTTCGGGACTGCCCTACGCCTTGCTGATCGGAACGCTCAATGCCTGGCTGGGCGAAGTTGGCATAACCCTGGCGACGATTGGCGTGTTGAGCTGGATTGGGCTGTCGTACAGCTTCAAATTCTTGTGGTCGCCTTTGGTCGATCGTTTTCATCTGCCATTGCTCGACCGGCTGGGCCGCCGCAAAAGCTGGATATTGCTCTGCCAGATGGTGATGATCCTGGCATTCGCCGGGCTTGCGGCGACCAATCCGGCAAGCGACATCGGTACATTCGCGATCTTCGCCTTTATTGCCGCCCTGGCATCGGCGACCCAGGATGTGGCGGTCGATGCCTGGCGGATCGACGTCGCGGATGAGGAGACACCGGTCGAGCTGCTCTCGGCGATCTATCAGTTCGGTTACCGGATCGCCTCGATTGTCGGCGGGGCGCTGGCGCTGGTCCTGGCCGCGCGGATGAGCTGGGCGATGGTCTATCTGCTGATGGCCGCTCTGGTGGCGCTGATGGTGCTGGTGACATTGCGCGCCCCCGATACCGAGCGGCCCGAGCGCGAAACCCTGCACAAGGCGCTGGCCGAACCCGGTGCGCTGGCTCCGCGCTACCGGGCGCTGGCCCTGGCAGTTGTCGGCGTAAGCTGGGCCTGGGCGATCTACACCATCGGTGCGTTCATGGTCGGCATGCTGGCGCCGCTCGGCCCGGGCGAGGTGCATCCATCGGTCGGCGACTTCACCAAGGCCTACGGTCCGTGGATCATCCTGGCGACAGTGGCGGTGCCACTGATCGTCTCGGCACTGACCAATTGGCTGGTGAAGCGCGGCGATGCGGTGCTTACTGCGCCCGACACCCATGTCTCGCCGCTGCGCACTGCGGCCAACCACCTCTATGTCGCGCTGGTCTCGCCGCTGGCGGAGCTATCGGCACGGCTTGGCTGGGGGGTGCTGATCGTGATCGGCATGATCCTGACTTACACCCTGTGCTATAACATCTGGTCGAGCTTCGCCTTTCCATTCTATCTGGGCGAGCTGAAATATACCAAGGACGAAGTAGCATTTGCCTCCAAGGTCTTCGGCATTTTCATGACGATAATCGGCATAGGCCTGGGCGGTTATCTGTTCGTCCGGATCGGCCGGATGCCGACAATCCTGATTGGTGCGATCCTGCCGATCCTGGGCAATTTCGTTTATGCCGATCTGGCGGAAGGCGCTGTGCATATCGACGCTGTCGGCAGCGCGATCGGGCTCAAATATCTGTTCGGCCTGTTCGGCTTCGATCCCCGCATGATCCGCCTGTTGCTGGCGATCAGCTTCGAGAACATCTCGACCGGCATCGCCGGCGCCGCCTTCGTCGCCTATCTTTCGGGCATCGTCAGCAAGAACTACACGGCGGTGCAATATGCGCTGCTGTCCTCGCTGACCTTCCTGATCGGCTCGCTCGGTCGCGGGGTCGCCGGCGAGGCGTTCGACCAATATGGCTATGCAACGGTGTTCCGCTGGACGGCGGCAGCGGGCGGCGCGGCGGTGATTTTCGTGTTACTCGAATGGGTCCGGGTGAGCCGGGAACGCCGGTTGCTCAGTCGGGAAACTCCCGGTTGAGCCGCAGCACCGCGCCAGCGAGGTA
>JAYVWX010000291.1:0-6631 GCA_043785715.1 Novosphingobium sp.
GCCGCGCACATGCGGCATGGGATTGAATTCGGCCTTGAGGTCGGGAAGCGGTGAGCCGCCGCCGCCGGTGCCGGTCGGATCGCCGGTCTGCGCCATGAAGTCTTCGATTACGCGGTGAAACACGACGCCGTTGTAAAAGCCCTGCCGCACCAGCGTCTTGACCCGCTCGACATGGGTTGGCGCCCATTCCGGCATCAACCGTATTGTCACCCGTCCGCCGTTGGACAAATCGAGATTGACTACATTTTCAGGCGCGCTCGCCGGATTTATATCAATTACGGTGGGCAGCGCCGGCTTGGCGGCAGGCGGCGCCTCCTTGGCATAAACCGGCGCAGCGGCAAGCGACAGACCTACCAGAAACAGGGCAATACGGCGAGGTGACATCGGCAACTCTCAGCAAATCCCGGGTTGGGGAAACAGGCGCCCGGCGGGTTGATTGGCGCGGCGAATAGCGCCGTCACGCTGTCGTGGCAATGAACGAAGCGATCGGCGTCAGTAATCGCCGAGCCGGCCGTTCCGTTCAACCCGGACCAGCACATCGGCGCAAACCGCCTTGCTGACGAAATGCGAAATGTCGCCGCCGAACAGGGCGATTTCCTTGACAAGTTTGGAAGCAATCGGCTGCAAGCCGGCTTCGGCCATCAAAAATACGGTTTCGATGCCGGCATTGAGCTGCTGGTTCATCCCCGCCATCTGATACTCATATTCGAAATCCGCAACCGCACGCAGGCCCCGCACGATGACCTTGGCTCCCTGCTTCTCGGCAAAACGCATCAGCAGTGCGTTGAAGCTGACCACGCTGACGTTGTCGATGGCCATCGCCGCCACTTCGCGGTTGACCATCGCCATCCGTTCTTCCGGCGTGAACAGCGGGTTCTTGGAAGGATTGGTAGTGACGCCGATGATCAGCCGGTCAACCAGCTTCGCGCCGCGCCGGATGATGTCGGAGTGACCCAGCGTGATCGGATCGAATGTACCGGGATAGACGCCGACGCGCTCGCTGCTGGCTTGTGGCATTACCTGTCCCTTTCGACGATGTAGCGCGCCAAAGCCCGCAGCAGGTCGGCCTCCGCGCCGTGCTGGCCGAGATGGGCGACGGCCTGATCGAGCAGCACCCGCGCTTGCGCCCGCGCGCGCTCTGGCCCCAATAGTGAAACGAAGGTCTGCTTGCCGGCGCCCGAATCCTTGCGCAGCGCCTTGCCGGCGGCGGCCTCGTCGCCCTCATAATCGATCAGGTCGTCCGCGATCTGGAAAGCCAGGCCGATGTCGCGGGCATAGCCGCGCAGATGGGTGCGTCCTTCCGGCGGAACCTTGCCGAGAATCGCGCCCATCTCGACCGCAACCGCCAGCAGCGCGCCGGTCTTCAGCTGCTGCAGCCGGGTGACGGTGGGCAGGTCGAAAGGCTCATCCTCGGCCACCATGTCCATCATCTGCCCGCCGGCCATGCCCTGCGCGCCGCTGGCCGTGGCGAGCGCCGAGACCAGTTCGATGCGGGTGAACGGATCGCCCGATGTGACGACGTCGGACAGGATTTCGAAGGCCAGATCGTGCAGCGCATCGCCCGCCAGCACCGCTGTCGCTTCGTCGAAGGCGCAGTGAAGGGTCGCCTTGCCGTGGCGCAGGGCGTCATCATCCATGCAGGGCAGATCGTCGTGGATCAGCGAATAGACATGGATCGCCTCGACCGCCGCGCCCGCGCGCACGGCGGTGTCGCGGTCGACCCCGTATATTTCGGCGGTGGCGGTCAGCAGCAATGGCCGGAGCCGCTTGCCGCCACCGATGGCGGCATAGCGCATCGCCTCGACCAGGCGGGAGCGCGGATCGGCCGGCAGTGGCAACAGAGCATCGAACTTGGCATCGATGTCATGCGCAATGCGGGTGAGGGCATCGGCCAGCAACGCGTCCGCAAAGCCGGTCTGCGCCATAATCAGCTGACCTGGTCGTCGAATGGCCTGGTGCCGGTGGGGACCCCGTCGGGCCCGGCGACGATCATGTCGATCCGCGCCTGCGCCGCATCGAGCCGCGCCTGGCAATGTTTGCGCAGGGCTTCGCCGCGCTCATACAGGCCAATCGAATCGTCGAGCGGCACCTCGCCACTTTCAAGCTTTTTGACCACCTCCTCGAGCGCGCGCAACGCGTCCTCGAAGTTCATCGCGGCGATGTCGGTGGCGGGCTCGGCGGCGGACTCTGGCATCGGCCTGCCATGACCCCGCAGCTTCCACCGGTCAAGCGCGCGGGTGGCTGGCGCCGGCCTTCCTCCCCCGCTAAGGGCCTGCCATGAGCAGTCCGACTCCCGAAATCACCCCCGAAGTGGTCGCCGCGCACGGTCTTTCCGAGGACGAATACGCCCAGGTTCTACATGCGCTGGGCCGCGAGCCCAATCTGGTCGAGCTCGGCATCTTCTCGGTGATGTGGTCGGAGCATTGCTCCTACAAATCGAGCCGTATCCATCTGAAGAAGCTGCCGACCGAGGCGCCTTGGGTGATCTGCGGGCCGGGGGAGAACGCGGGGGTGATCGACATCGGCGATGGTCTGGCCTGCATCTTCAAGATGGAGAGCCACAACCACCCCAGCTACATCGAGCCGTACCAAGGCGCGGCGACCGGTGTTGGCGGTATCCTGCGCGACGTGTTCACCATGGGCGCGCGGCCGGTGGCGAACCTCAACGCGCTGCGCTTCGGCAGCCCCGATCACCCCAGGATGAAGCATCTGGTGCAGGGCGTGGTCGCCGGGATCGGCGGCTACGGCAATTGTGTGGGGGTGCCCACGGTTGGCGGCGAGACCAACTTCCACCCGGCCTATGACGGCAACATCCTGGTCAACGCGATGACCGTGGGCGTCGCCGACCAGGAGAAGATCTTCTATTCGGCGGCCACCGGTCTGGGCAATTCCATCGTCTATGTCGGCTCCAAAACCGGCCGCGACGGCATCCACGGCGCGACCATGGCCAGCGCCGATTTCGAGGAGGATTCCGAAGCCAAACGCCCGACCGTGCAAGTCGGCGACCCGTTTACCGAGAAGCTGCTGATCGAGGCCTGCCTGGAATTGATGGCGACCGACGCGATCGTTGCGATCCAGGACATGGGCGCGGCGGGGCTGACGTCCTCCAGCGTCGAGATGGCCTCCAAGGGCGGCGCCGGCATCCGGCTTAACATGAACCAGGTGCCGTGCCGAGAGCAAGGCATGACGCCCTACGAGATGATGCTGAGCGAGAGCCAGGAGCGCATGCTGATCGTGCTTGCGCCGGGCAAGGAACCGATGGCGGAGGCGATCTTCAGGAAGTGGGAACTGGACTTCGCGGTGATCGGCGAGGTCACCGATACGGGGCATATGGTGCTGGACTTCAATGGCGAGGTGGTCTGCGACATCCCGCTCGCCCCGCTGGCCGATGAAGCGCCGCTGTACGACCGTCCGGCGATGTCGCGCGAGGAGTACAAGGCCTGGGCCAATGTCGCGCCGCTAGGCGACATTCCGGAGTCAGCTGACATCGGCGCGGACTTGCTCAAGCTGATGGCCAGCCCCGACCTCGCCTCGCGCCGCTGGATCTGGGAGCAATACGACAGCCAGGTTGGTGCGGATACGTTGCAAAAATCGGGCGGCGACGCGGCGGTGGTGCGCATCCACGGCACCCAAAAAGCGCTAGCCATGAGCACCGATTGCACCCCGCGTTATTGCTATGCCGATCCCTATGAAGGCGGCAAGCAGGCGGTGGCGGAGTGCTACCGGAATTTGTGCGCAGTTGGGGCAACGCCGTTGGCGATCACCAACTGCCTGAATTTCGGCAACCCGCAGCGGCCCGAGATCATGGCGCAGCTTGTCGGCTGTCTTGAGGGTATGGGCGATGCCTGCCGGGCGTTGGATTTCCCGATCGTTTCGGGGAACGTCAGCCTGTATAACGAGAGCAAGGCGACGGGTGGTGGGAGTGCAATCCTGCCGACGCCGGCGATCGGCGGCGTCGGGTTGCTGGCCAATCATGAAAAGATGGCGACTATTGGGTTCAAGGCTGAGGGGGATGCCATCTGGTTGGTCGGAGGCGGCTTTATCTTTGACCGTAACCTTGGTTCTGGGCATCTCGGACAGTCGCTTTGGCTCCGCGAACTGCATCGTCGCGAGGATGGACCGCCTCCGCCGGTCGAACTTTCGCAGGAGCAGAATGCCGGCTTCTATATTCGCCAATGGATCAATGAAGGCCTTGTCTCGGCAGTTCATGACCTTTCGGACGGCGGGCTAGCAATTGGCCTTGCGGAGATGGCACTTGCCGGTGGTCTCGGCGCAATACTTGAACCCCAACATCACGGCTTCTCAACAGCCGGCTGGTGGTTCGGCGAAGACCAAAGCCGATATCTGATAACCGTGAGTAATCGGGCTGCATTCGAGAGGCGTTTGGGTGTCGGCCCAATGGCGTTTGATGAGGAGGGGTGCGGAATCCGGTTAATTGGCATAGTCGGTGGTGATTCGATTTTCGGACAACCCCTCACCGACCTGCGCGAAGCCAGCGACAGCTTCTTTCGCGACTGGATGGAAAGCTGATGGCCGACCTCTATCTTAAAGCGCTGGAAGCCGAGCGGAAGAGTCTGTGGGCCACGTGCCGGCTGAAGGGACTGGCGCGCGGAACCCCCGAACGAGATCGGATCGCCGAGTTGGACACCTTGATCCGCGACCATAAGGGCAAGGCGAAAGGTTGAGAGAAAGCCCTTTCCACTTTGAAATGCGCATCAATTGATGCTAGTCGTGATGCATGCGGACTACCGTCACCATCGATGACAAATTGCTCCATGATCTTCGCGAAGGGCTTGGTATCGAGGAAACTGGCGTGCTCGTCCGTCAGGCCCTGGTCGAAATGCGCCAGCGCCTCGCGGCGCAGAGGCTGATCGCACTCGGGGGCAGCGATCCCGAGGCTTGGGCCGCGCCGCGCCGGCGCCCTCCCCGGTTTGTCAATCCGGATTGATGGCGCAGCCCAAGGTCATCGTCGATAGCTCCGTCTGGATCGACCATATTCATGGCGGCGATGCAGAGCTGACCAGCCTCCTGAAGCGCAATCGCGCCGCGATGCACCCGATGGTCTATGGCGAGATTGCGCTCGGTTCGTTGAAAACGCGCAAGATCATGCTCACCGAGCTACTCGAAGTTCCCCAGGCCATTCCGGTGAGCCATTCCGAAGTCATCGCCATGATCGAATGGCTGGAATTGCACAGCACCGGTATCGGCTATGTTGATTCCCACCTGTTGGCAGCAACCCGCTTGATCAAGGACGGCACTTTGCTGACCCGCGACAAACGGCTACTCGTACAAGCAAGAAGACTTGAACTTGCGTTTGCCGAATAGCGAGTAGCATCAACCCGCCACCACCAGCACCTTGTGGGGATCGATGCCATCGGCGTGCCACATGCGGTGGACCTCGTGATAATACTGCGCCGGGCGCAGCTGCATCAGGGCACGCACCGCGTCGGTCGGCATCGCCAGCAGCGCGAGGATCGATTGTTCGCAAATCCGCGGGCTGGCCTTGCCGATCTGGCGGGCCTCATAGGCGGCGCGCAGCACTGGCACGTTCCACTTCGAATTGGCCTTGGTCACCAGCGCGCCGGCATAGCCGAGGAACAGATGCCCGGGGCTCGGGCGCTGACCGTAAACATAGGCCAGCAGGCATTGCTCGCCGAGCGTGTCGCGGCCGATGCCGGTGAGGATATGCAGCAGATCGTGGGTGTCGCGCAGCCGGTCGATATACCATTCGACCTTGTCGTCGAGCCGCACCCGCTCGCCGCGAAAGTCTTCGTATTCGGCGACCAGTCCGGCGGCCGAAAGCCCCTCCCGCTCCATGTAATCGCTGTATTCATGCGCCAGCGTGCCCCTCGGCATGCGCCGCAGGGCATCGTGGTCGTCGAGTATGTCGGGCAGCCTGGGCTCGCTCGCAAAGATCGCCTGGCCGCGGTCGGTGGCGAGGAAACAGGCGGCGGCGTCGGCGACGCTGCGCCAGGGCAGGCAATCGAAGACGTGGAAGACCTCGCTGGTCTTTTCCTTGTTTTTGCGAAAGGTCCAGAAGTGCCGCCACGCGCCGGGCAGATCGAAGCGGAACGGCTGGCGGTCGGGGTGGACCAGCGGCAGTTGCAGATGACGCTCCCGCTCGATCAGCCGGTGTTCTTCGGGCGAGCCAAGGCCGAGCGGCAGCGCCGGGCGTGGCGGAACTGGCGAGCGATCCGGAGCCAGCGACGGGCCAGTTACTTGCGGTGGTGCAGCCGAAGTCATGGCTGCTTATGCGGTTAGGTTAATGGGGCGTCAACTTAGGGGTTATCCGCAGTTGCTGCTATTGCGCGACCCAATCCGCGCGCGGAATTCCCAGCAGTTCGAGGATCGCCGTCAGATCGCCGCGATCGACCCAGCCGTCCGCCGCGGCGCGCGCCGTGGGCTTGGCGCGATAGGCCAACCCGTAGGTCGCGGCTTGCAGCATCGTAATGTCGTTGGCGCCGTCACCGGCGGCCAGGGTAACGGTGTGTTCGCCCAGCAGGGCCGCCTCGTCCAGCAGCACGTTGCGCTTGACCGAACTGTCGGTAAGGGCGCCCAGCAGGCCGCCTGTCAGCCGGCCTCCGACAATTTCCAGCCGGTTGGCCACCACCCGCTCGAAACCGAGCTGCTC
>JAYVWX010000292.1:0-2065 GCA_043785715.1 Novosphingobium sp.
CGATGAAATCGGCGATGTGGCGGCTGCGCTCCGGCTCCTGCTGGGGCAGCCGGCCTACCCAGCTGTCGTTCATCAGCGTCGGCTCCTGCGCATAGGCGGCGTAAAGTTCCGCGATCACGGTGCGGGCGCGCTCGGAAGTGGTCAGCTGCTCGGGATGATAATACAGCTTCTCGTACATGAAGCGCTTGAGCTTGCGCTCCTCGTCGGCAAGATCCGCAGAGAACCCCGAACTCGCAGCCCCGGCGCCGCGCACCTCGGCAGGATCGGTCATGCCCTGGGTGCGGCGCCTGGTCTCGGCGATGACATCGTTGACCATCGTCCCGATCTGGCTGCGCAGCAGTTCGCCGAGCTGGCGGTCGCGCGGGGCGCCAGGAAAGCGCTGCTCGACCTGCCGCCATTCCTGCGCGATGAAATCCTGCTCCAGCAATTCATCGAGGGTAAGGAAACCGGCGCGCAGGCCATCGTCGATATCGTGATTGTCGTAAGCGATATCGTCCGAAATTGCCGCCACCTGCGCCTCGAGCGACGGCCAGCTGCGCAGCTCGAGCGGAAACACGGCATCGAGGTCGGCCAGCGCCCAGTTGACCATGCCAACCGGGCCGTTGTGCTTGGCCAGCCCCTCCAGCATCTCCCAGGTAAGGTTGAGCCCGTCATGCTCGCAATAGGGCGATTCGAGGCGCATCACCGTGCGCAGGCAATGGGCGTTGTGATCGAAGCCGCCGGCGCTGTACAGCGCGGCGTTGAGCGCCTCCTCGCCGGCATGGCCGAACGGCGGATGGCCGAGATCGTGCGCCAGCGCCAGCGCTTCGGTCAGATCCTCGTCGAGCCCCAGCGCGCGGGCGATCACCCGGGCGATCTGGGCGACTTCGAGGCTGTGGGTCAGGCGGACGCGGTAGTGATCGCCGTCGGGGGCGATGAACACCTGGGTTTTATGGCGCAAGCGGCGGAACGCGATCGAATGGATGATACGGTCGCGGTCGCGCTGGTAATCGCTGCGCGGGCCGCGGACAAGGGCAACCTCCAGCGGAAACTCCCGGCCCCGCGAACGGGCGGGATCCGACGCGAAGGGCGCGCGGATCACCCCAGTATCCATTCCGCCGCCGCCTCTGCATGGATGCGGGTGCAATCGTAGATCGGCAGGACATTGGCGGTGACCGGGACCACCATTTCGAGTTCGGTGCAGCCGAGCACGATCGCCTCCGCCCCGTCCTGTTCAAGATTGGTGATGATCGTCTTGAGCTCGCGCTCGGCCTGGCGGGTGACCTTGCCTTCGATCAGTTCGTCATAAATGATCCGGTCGAGCGTATCGACGAAGGCCATTTCCGGCGGCAGCAGTTCGATGTCGCGGGCGATCAGCTTTTGCCGATAGAAGCTTTCCAGCATGACATTGCGCGTGCCGAGCAAGGCCGCCTTGCGCACGCCGTTCGCTGCCATGCGCGCGCCGACACAATCGGCGATATGGATGATCGGGATAGAGACGCTGGCGGCGACCTCATCATAGACCTTGTGCATCGAATTGGCGCCGATGATCAGTGCCGTTGCGCCAGCCGCTTCGAGGCGGATTGCGGAATCCTTGAGGATCTCCGTTGCCCGCGCCCAATCCTCGGCGTCGGACAGTCGGACGAGCTGCGAAAAATCAAGGCTCTCGATCAGCAGCGGAGCAGACGCATTATGATCGACGCGGGCATGCACCAGCCGGTTGATGTGCTCATAATAGGTGCGGGTGGAAAACCAGCTCATGCCGCCGATCAGGCCGAGTTTGCGCAACGCCGATACTCCTGCAGGATGTTGGGGGACCCTGTGCTTGCCGGTGCTTTAAGCAAGGGAGATGGCCGCGTCCAGCCACCACACAGTCAGTTCAGCGCACAAACCCGGTCTTGCACAGCGCCGCTGAGCTGAGGGTCACCTCCACCGCATCGGCATCGCCATTCTGGCGCAGCGCATTGACGAATTCGGAAATCGTGCGCCCGCGCGTGGCATTGACCTTTTGCAGGCTGCGCAATTGCCGGATCGACAGCTTGCTCGCCATGCGGTGCGCCATGCAGGCGGCCAGTGGCTCGGACAG
>JAYVWX010000293.1:0-2598 GCA_043785715.1 Novosphingobium sp.
ACCTTGCCGAACGCATCGCCCCCTCGCCGCGCCTGATCCCTCAGGACATGGATGACCGAACTGCCATGTTTGGCCTGTGCAACGAACTGTGCGGCGAAAACGGCTTTGGCTGGAACCTGCGACTGAGGATGACGCATTGGGCGCTAAACGATCCCGACCCCGGCGACATGGCCCGCGCAATCATGCCGGTGCTCGCCGCGCGGTACCGCTATGATCGCGCCGCCGTCGAACCGGCGCGGGAGCAGCAGAAGGCCATTGTCGTCCGGCTGCGTGACCGCCTTGCCCACCAGCAGGCGCTTGGACGCAACATGCTAATCGGCGACAGCCTCAGCGCACTCGACATCTACTGGGCGGCCATGGCCGGCGCGATCGAACCACTGCCCGAAGACCTTTGCCCGAACATGCCACCCGACATGCGCGCGGGCTACAGCGATTTGGAACTGCGCGAAATTGGCGGCGATGCCCTGTTCAACCACCGCGACCGCATCTACCGCGAATGGCTCAAGCTGCCGATGGACTTCTGACTGCGAAGGAACGCGCCGTGATCGAACTTTACGCCTGGCCCACGCCGAACGCGCAGAAAGTTTCCATTCTGCTTGAAGAGCTGGAAATGCCCTACGAGGTCAAGCTGGTGGATATCACCAAAGGTGGCCAGTTCGATCCCGCGTTTCTGCGGATCAGCCCCAATAACCGCATGCCCGCGATTATCGATACCGAAACGACCGGCGGCCCGCTGGCGATCTTCGAATCCGGTGCGATCCTGGTCTATCTGGCCGAAAAGGCCGGGCGCTTCCTGCCGGCGGAACCGCACGGGCGCTTTGCCGCGTTGCAATGGGTGATGTGGCAGATGAGCGCACTTGGCCCGATGTTCGGGCAAGCCTTTCATTTCCGGAACTACGCACCCGAACAACTGCCCTATGCGATAGACCGCTATTCACGCGAAGCGGAACGCCTGATGGGCGTGCTCGAACGGCAACTCGCAGGACGCGAATTTATTGCCGGCGCGCTCTCCATCGCTGACATGGCCTGCTATCCGTGGACGCTGGTGGGCGGAATGCTCGGCCTGGATATGGAGACTTTCCCGGCCACCACCGCATGGCAGGCGCGCATGGCCGCGCGGCCCAGGGTAGCGCGGGGCATGGCATTGCTGGAAGAACACCAAATGGCTTCGTCCAAGCTCGACGAAGACGCACGCCGGAACTTGCTGGGCGCCATGGACGGCTAGAGGCTTTGGGGCGGCGGCAGCAGCCCCTCACGCTGCCAGCGCCGGAACCACGCCCGGACCCGGTCGGGCGTATCCTCGCAATCCGCGAAACCCGCCTTGCGCAGCTTGATCGTGCTGAGCACGCTGATCCGGCCAGACGGCAGCGCGAAATCGAGCAGGGCGAACGATTCTCCGAGGAATTCCTCCAGATCCGCAGGCGCGCTCAGGCCGTACCCCGCGACCGCGCCGGCCCACGCAGGCGCCAGCATTCGTGCCAGCGCGACGCATGATTGCCTTGGTCGATCCTCGCCCACAATCGCGCCGCACGCTTCTGCGATCACCGGCCAGAGCGCGCGCCACTGGGTTACG
The DNA here is from genome assembly GCA_043785715.1 of Novosphingobium sp. Taxonomy (GTDB): domain Bacteria; phylum Pseudomonadota; class Alphaproteobacteria; order Sphingomonadales; family Sphingomonadaceae; genus Novosphingobium. The sequence continues at coordinate 1,574 of JAYVWX010000293.1, forward strand.
TCGCCGTTGGAGATGTTGAAGATCTGGCCGCGTGCGCTCGCCGCATCAGCGGCCCACACGAAGGCGCGACCGATCACGTCGGCGTCAATGACCTGGAACACGCCCTCGTCCGGACCGGCGAGGAAATCGAAAGGACGCCGCTCGATCCGGGCAAGCGAGGCGATCACGCCAAGCGCGAGGAAATTGCTGAGATTGGTGCCGATGCCGCCACCAAGTATCATCGGTGCACGGAACACGGTCCACGACCAAGCCTGCCCCGCCGAACGGGCTGAAACTTCGTCTTCATGCGCGAAATAGAAATTTTCGTGCACCACGCGCGGCTCGTCCTCGCGGTGCGGCACAGTAAGGCGATGATCGGGCAGGTGGACGCCATAAGCCTTGCTGCCGTGAACTATCGAGATGTGGCGAAAGCCGGGGGATACGGCCAGCACCGCGTCAAGCAGGTTGGCCAGCATCGCGCGGTTGCGATCGACTTGGCCCGGATCGGTCCACTTTTCCACCAGCGACCCCGGTGCCTCGTTGATCGCGCAGAACGCAATCTCTTCAACCGGGCCGGTTGCCTGCGCCAACGCTCGGCACGATGCCGGATCGAGCAGGTCTGCACTGTGGTGGCGCGTCCCCGGAACCAGTGCCGCAGGGGGACGGCGGGACGCGGCCTGGACGTCCCATCCGGCTGCGGCAAAGGCCGCGACGGTGCTCGTGCCGGTCACACCAGTGCCCCCGGCCACGAGCACGCGGCGCTTCGCAGCCCGCGTCATGACACGCGGGTTCCCGCCTCAGCGGCGGCAGACATCGAGGATAGCCTGCTTTACGGTTGCCTTCACGTTCGCGCCGATGGCGGAAGGCTTGCCCACCGCCTCGCCCAGTTCAAAGGCCAGCGTCAGGTCCTTTTCGCCGATACCGGCCTGCACCGCCATCAGATCGCGCCTGCTCTGGTCGCCCGGATTGTTGCGGAACCCGATGAAGCCGTTCATCGGTGGGGTCATCACCCCGTTTCGCTGCATCACCGCGATCAACTTGTCCAT
>JAYVWX010000294.1:0-3206 GCA_043785715.1 Novosphingobium sp.
TCGATCTTGCCAAATTCAACCTTGCCGCCTTTGAGGCCAGCACCGCCCGCGCCACAGCGCTGCTGCGCCTGTTGGGGAATGAGCGGCGGCTCATGATCCTGTGTCAACTCGCTGATGGCGAGCTTCCCGTCGGGCAAATCCAGCCGCGCGTTGGCCTCAGTCAGTCCGCACTTTCTCAGCATCTCGCTCTGCTCCGCGATGACGGCATCGTCGCCACCCGCCGCGAAGGGCAATCGATATATTACCGCATTGTCGATCCAGCGGCCCTGCGCCTTATCGCCACGCTCGCCGAACTCTTCTGCCCTCCCGATCAAGGATCAGGACTATGACCGCGATACTCACGGCGCTTTCCCCCGCAGAGACCCGCCGTCGCGTCACGGAAAGTGGGGCCATCCTCGTCGATATCCGGGAGGCGGACGAATATGTTCGCCGCCATATTCCCGGCGCACTATCCCAACCACTGTCAGGCTGGGAAGCGGCACACCTGACGGTTGATCCCCAGCATGACGTGATCTTCACCTGCCGCACAGGTATGCGCACGGCAGGCGCGTGCGACCGTCTTGCAGCGCGCGTATCCGGATCGGCCTTTGTGCTCGAAGGCGGGGTGGATGCCTGGGAGAAGGCAGGCCTGCCGCTTGCTATCGATTCCAAGGCACCGCTGGAAATCATGCGGCAGGTTCAGATTGCGGCAGGCTTGCTCGTGCTCGCCGGCGTCGTTTTGGGCTTCGCTTCTGCACCGGTCTGGTTTGGCCTGTCCGCGTTTGTCGGGGCAGGACTGACCTTTGCCGGAGTGACCGGCTTTTGCGGCATGGCGCGACTGCTCATGCTCGCCCCGTGGAACCGCCGCGCAGGCACGGCTTAAAACGATGACCAGCGCGCTTGCTCTTGCGGCGCTGGGCGGCCTCCTGATCGGTTTGTTGCTGACTGTCTTTGGTGGCGGAGGATCGGTGCTGGCCACGCCATGGCTGATCTACGTCGTCGGTGTCGCCGACACCCATGTCGCCATCGGCACGTCTGCGGCCGCTGTTGCTGTGAACGCAGCGACAGGCCTAGCGGTGCAGGCTCGCGCCGGAACAGTCAAATGGCCGTGTGCCAGTGTTTTTGGATTTACTGGGCTTGCAGGCGCACTCGCCGGTGCGCACCTTGCCAAAAGCGTGAACGGCGCTGCGTTGCTTCACTGGTTCGCCTTTGCAATGATAGCCATCGCCGTTTCAATGCTGATCCCGCGTAAGAATGAGGGCGATCCGACCGTTCATCTGACGCCCGGCATGGTGTGGAAGCTCGCACCCGTCGGGCTGATTGCGGGCTTTGCGGCAGGGTTCTTCGGAATCGGCGGCGGTTTTTTGATCGCGCCGGGATTGATGGCTTCAACCGGCATGACGCTCGCCAACGCCGCAGCATCCAGCCTGGTTTCGGTCACTCTGTTCGGCGGGGCGACCAGCGCCAGCTATGCTGCGACAGGTCAGATTGCCTGGTCGCTGTTCGGCGCACTTGTGGCGGGCGGAGTCGCGGGTTCAGCATTGGGCCTGCCCATCTCGCGCTGGATGGTGACCCGGGTCAAAATGGCGCGGATCGGCTTTGCGATTTTGGTGGTCACCGTTGCTGTTTATATCCTGTTAGCGAGGTAGTCACAGGCAGACGAGCTTAACCGTTGTGGGAACACGATGACAGACACCCTCACGAACCATTGGGACCATGTTTACGCGACCAAGGCCGACGACAGCGTCAGCTGGTTCGAACCATCGCCAGCATTTTCATTGGAACTAATCGAGGCTGCGGGAGTTGGCCTGGGCGGTGTGATTGACATCGGTGGTGGCGCGTCCCGGTTGGTCGATGCCCTTATTGCAAAGGGCCATGCCCGCATTGCGGTACTTGATCTGTCTGCACAAGCGCTCGAAATCGCCAAAGCGAGGCTGGGCGCACAAGCGAGCGTGGTGGAGTGGATTGTCGGTGATGTGACCGAATGGACACCCGCCAGAGCGTTCGACCTCTGGCACGACCGTGCATCCTTCCATTTTCTGATCACGCCCGCTGATCAGCTCGCCTATGCCAAGACTCTGCATTTCGCACTTAAGCCGGGCGGCGTCGCGATCATCGGCACATTCGCTCCCGATGGTCCGGAAAGGTGCAGCGGACTGCCAGTGGCCCGCCACGACGGGACCAGTATCGGCCGAGTTATCGGACCCGATTTCACCTTGATCGACGAACGGCGCTATGATCACACGACGCCGGGCAGCGCGGTGCAGAAATTTCAGTTCAGCAGTTTCAGGAAGGCCGACTGACACTGCCGCGTCCGGGCATCTCCATGCCCGCCGAGCTCACCGGCATCCCGCCTTGGATCGGGGAAGTATCTCCTTCAGTTCGCTCTATTGGCGAACCAATCTGAGACCGTTGCCAACGACCAAAAGGCTGGCTCCCATATCGGCAAATACTGCCATCCACATGGTTCCGTAGCCAACCAGCGTCAGGCCCAGAAAGATGGCCTTGATACCGAGTGCCAGTGAGATGTTCTGGATCAGCACGATCCGGGTCTTGCGCGACAATCGCACAAAGCGGGCGATCTTGTTGAGATCATCGTCCATCAACGCGACGTCGGCAGTCTCGATGGCGGTATCCGAACCGGCGGCACCCATCGCAAAGCCGATATCGGCGCGAGCCAGGGCAGGCGCGTCGTTGATGCCGTCACCGACCATGCCGACAAACTGGCCTTCACGGATATAGCCTTCGATTACATGGAGCTTGTCCTCGGGAAGCTGATCGCCGAGCGCTTCATCGATCCCGACCTGCTGGGCAATTGCACCAGCGGTTCGCGCATTATCGCCGGTGAGCATGACCGTCGCGATACCGAGGTCGCGCAACGACTGAATGGCGATGCGACTGCTATCCTTGATTGTGTCGGCGACGGCGAAGAGGATGAATGCTTGCTTTCCGTCGGTCAGAACGATGACTGTCTTGCCCTGCTTTTCCAGTTCAGCGAGCTGCGTTTCGAGTGCTGGCGAACATGCGCCGGTTTCGTGAGTCAGCCGGTGATTGCCGAGCAGATACTCAACCCCGTCGATTGTGCCTTTGACCCCGCGCCCTGCGAGAGCAGCAAAGCCGGTAACATCCAGCAGGGCCGTGCCGGTCTTACGACCGGCGTCGGCAATCGCAAAGGAGACTGGATGGTCGGAACGCGCGGCAAGGCTGGTGGCAATGCTGAGGCTGTC
>JAYVWX010000295.1:0-6306 GCA_043785715.1 Novosphingobium sp.
GTCTTTGAGCTCGGGTCGGAGCTGGCCGTGGACCAGCACCACCGTATCGCCGAACCGCTCCTTCAACACCGCAAACCGCGCTTCGGCGGCGGCCAGATCAGCGGTTTCGCTCTCGCGGACCATCGGGCAGACCCAATAGGCTTGGCCGCCGCCGGCCAGATGTCGTTCCATCCCGCCGACCACATCGCCGATCCGTTCCAGCGCCACTACCCGCGTATCGATCGGCTGGCGCCCCGGCGGCATTTCATCGAGGCGGCTGACGTCCATCTCGCCATATTGCGCCAGCGTCAGCGTGCGCGGGATCGGGGTGGCAGTCATCGCCAGGCAATGCGGAGTGCGCCTACCCTTTTGCGTCAGCATCAGCCGCTGGCCAACCCCGAACCGGTGCTGCTCATCGATCACCACCAGCGCGAGGTTCTTGTAGGCGACCGATTCCTGGAAGATCGCGTGGGTGCCGACGACGATGTCGATGCTGCCGTCGAGCAGCCCCATCAGAATCGATTCGCGCGCCCTGCCCTTGTCGCGGCCGGTATAGAGCGCGATGTTCACCCCGGTTGCCGCCGCCATACCGCTGAGCGTGGCATGATGCTGACGGGCAAGGATATCGGTCGGCGCCAGCAGCGCTCCCTGCGCGCCCGCTTCCACCGCGACCAGCAGGGCTTCGAGCGCGACCACCGTCTTGCCTGAGCCGACATCGCCCTGCAGCAGCCGCAGCATCGGCGCGCCTTGCGCGAGGTCGCCCTCGATCTCGCCAATCGCCCGCCGCTGCGCCCCGGTCAGCGAGAACGGCAGCGAAAGCTTGGCGCGCAGCTGCCCGTCGCCGCGGAGCGGCGTGCCGATGCGGGCGCGGTTGGCATTGCGCACCAGCATCAGCGCCAGGCTGTTCGCCAGCAGCTCGTCATAGGCCAGCCGGTCGCGCGCCTGGGCATGCTCGCTCTTGTGCGCCAACGATAATGCGTCGCGCCAGGCCGGCCAGTACATCCGGCCGAGCAGGCTGGGTTCTATCCATTCGGGCAGCTCGGGAAGCCCGGCCACCGCCTGCTGCACCAAGGCGGCAATGCGGCCCTGCGTCAGGCCCTCGGACAGGGCGTAGACCGGCTCGCAAAGCGCCCCCAGCACCGCGCCGCCTTCCTCCGAGATATGGTCCGGGTGAACAATCTGGAGCATCTGGCCGTATTGCTCCAGCCGCCCGGCGATCCAGCGCTTATCACCCAGCGGCAGCTGCTTTTTGCCCCACCCGGTGTTGCGGCCGAAAAAGGTGATTGCGCAGATATTGCCCGGCGTGTCGGAGGCCAGTACTCGTAGCGGGCCACGTCCCGGCGAGCTGCGGTATTCCACCGGTGTCAGCGCAATGATGATGTTCTCGCCGACGCTCGCCGAATCGAGATCGCCGACCGCCCGTCGTTCGACGAAGCGGTCGGGAAGGTGATAGGCAAGGTCTTTCACCCGGGTCAGCCCGAGCCGGTCGAGCGGGCGCGCGACGTTGGGGCCCACGCCTTTCAGGGCAGAGCTTTCGACGAACAGGGGGTTGAGCTGGTCAGGTCGCATTGGCGCATCTGATAGGGCGTTGCCGGGCTGCGGCAAAGAGCCGGAACCACAGACCGCGTCGGGACTTATCGGTGCACCCCTAGGCCGCGCAATCCAGCGCGCATCTGCGAGGAGCAATCTACTATGGCGAGCGAAACTTTCTCTGACGCAATTGCCCTGCTCAAGGCCGATCACCGCAAGGTCGAAGATCTTTTCGAACAGTTCGAATCCGCGACTGGCAGTGATGCCAAGCGCAAACTGGCAGAAACGATCTGCAATGAACTCAAGGTCCACGCCACGATCGAGGAAGAAATTCTCTATCCCGCGCTGCGGGGCGAGATCGACGACGATACGCTGGACGAAGCCTATGTCGAGCACGACGGCGCCAAGGTGCTGATTAACGACATCCTGGCCAGCGGGCCCGACGAGGAATTCTACGACGCCAAAGTCAAGGTGCTGTCGGAAGAAATCAAGCACCACGTCAAGGAAGAGGAACGGCTGGGTGACGGCATGTTCGCCCAGGCCCGCGAATCCGGCGTCGATCTTGTCGAGCTGTGCGACGAGATGATGGCCCGCAAGGAGGAATTGATGCCGCAAGCCCAGAGCAATTCGCTGCCCGAGGCTCAGTTGACCGCGGTTCGGATCGCGGCCTGATTAGCTGCCGATGGTCCGCGCTTTTACCGGCGCGGACCACTACCTAGCCAATGAGGTATGCCCTGCTCCCCCGCTGCCGCGGTTCCCCCGCTCTCGCACTTGCCTCCGGCCACTCGTCCGTTTAACCGCGCGCCATGACGATCGAACACCGCCTGCGCCGCCTGCGTTTCCGCGCCTGGCACCGCGGCACGCGTGAGGCCGATTACATGATCGGCGGCTTCTTCGATCGCTATGCGGGCGGCTGGGGCGAGTCGGAAATTGCCTGGTTCGAGGCGCTGATCGACGAGGACGATGTGGATGTGCTGGCCTGGGCGCTGGGCACGCTGCCGATTCCGGACGCCTATGCCGGTTCGCAGATGGCGGCGATGCAGAGGCTCGATTATGTCGAAATCCCGCAGTGAGCTCCATCTCCGGGTTGGCAGGAGGGGGCTGGGCAGCGCGCTCTTGACCGGTTAGGGGCACTTCCCCAGCCATGCCCGATATCGCCCGCATCCTCTCCGCCAAGACGCCGCTGACCCTCGCCGCCCTCGCCCGCGGGGCGCAGCCATTGGTGCTGGCCGACCTCGCCCGTGCTGCACCCTCGCGCGTCGTGTTCGTCGCGCCCGACGATGCGGCGATGCGCGCGGTTACCGACGCGGCGGCCTATTTTGCACCCGAGCTGGAAGTCATCGAATTTCCCGCCTGGGACTGCCTGCCCTACGACCGCGCCAGCCCGGCGCTGTCGGTCAGCGCGCGGCGCTTGGCGGCATTGCACCGGCTGCAGGACGCGCCCTCCCAAAAAAACGGGGGCGGCCCGCAGCTGCTGGTCACCACGACCAACGCGCTGCTGCAGCGGGTGGTCACGCCGTTCCGCATCCGCGAATCGGTGCGGCTGCTCAAGCCCGGCATGGAGATCGGCCGCGAAAGCCTGATCGGCCTGCTCCAGCGCCAGGGCTATTCGCGGACCGATACCGTCGCCGACGCCGGTGAGTTCGCGGTGCGCGGCTCGATCTTCGATGTGTATCCCTCCGGCCTCGACCAGGGCCTGCGGCTCGATTTCTTCGGGGACGAGCTGGAAACGCTGCGGCTGTTCGATCCCAACACACAGCGTTCGACCGGCACGGTCGCGCAGCATCTGCTGCTTCCGGCCAGCGAGGCGCTGCTCGACGAGGCGTCGGTCAAGCGCTTCCGCACCGGCTACCGCGAACTGTTCGGCGCCAATGCGACCAGCGACCCGCTCTATCAGGCGGTCACCGACGGCCGGCGGCTGGCGGGGATGGAGCATTGGCTGCCGCTGTTCGAGGAACGGCTTGCCACCCTGTTCGATCATCTGAACAGCGCTGACCTGATGGTGATCGACAACGCCGCGCTCGGCGCCGCTGACGAGCATATTACCGATATCACCGATTATTTCGCCACCCGCAGCGACACCTCGGGCAAAGCGCCCGGCAGCTTTCGCCCGCTCGCGCCCGCCACGCTGTACCTGGCCCGCGCTGAACTCGACGAGCGGCTGGACGGCTGGCCGATCCACCGCGCCGACATTTTCGCCCAGCCCGAAAGCGCCAAGGTGATCGACTGCGGCTTCGCCGGCGCCCGCGATTTTACCCCTGAGCGCGCGCGCGGCGACAATGTCTACGAGGCGGCGGCCAGGCATCTGCATGCCGTCGCCCGCTCCGGCCGCAAGGCGATCATCGCCGCCTATTCCATCGGCAGCCGCGCGCGCATCGTTTCGATTCTGGGAGAGGCCGGCCCTAATGCTTCTAAGTGGCCTGCCACCGTCCTGGCGGAGAGCTGGCAGGAAGCACTGGGGCTCGCGGCGAAAAATATCCCCGCCGCGCTGGTGCTGCCGCTCGAGACCGGCTTCGCCACCGCCGAGCTGGAACTGATCACCGAGCAGGACATCCTCGGCGACCGGCTGGTGCGCCGCAAGAAGCGCCGCAAGGATGCCGATGCGTTCCTCGCCGAGCTCAGCGCCCTCACCCCCGGCGATCTGGTGGTCCACATGGGCCACGGCATCGGCAGGTATGAAGGGCTGCAATCGATCCCTGTGGGCAGCTCGCCGCATGATTGCGTCGCGCTCACCTATGCCGGGGGCGACAAGCTGTTCATCCCGGTCGAGAACATCGATGTGCTGTCGCGCTTCGGCAGCGAGAATGAGGGCGTGGCGCTTGACCGCCTCGGCGGCGAGGCGTGGCAACGGCGCAAGGCGCGGCTCAAGGAGCGCATCCGCGAGATTGCGCATGAGTTGCTCCGCACCGCAGCCGCGCGCGCCTTGCGCCATGCTATCGTGCTGCTGCCCGAACAAGCCGCCTACGACCAGTTCGCCGAGCGCTTCCCGTGGGAGGAGACCGACGACCAGGAACGCGCCATCGAGGACGTGCTGTCTGATCTGGCCGAGGGCAAGCCGATGGACCGGCTGATCTGCGGCGATGTCGGCTTCGGCAAGACCGAAGTTGCACTGCGCGCGGCCTTCGTCTCGGCTATGGCCGGGCAGCAGGTCGCGGTTGTCGCACCGACCACCCTGCTCGCCCGCCAGCACTATACCGGCTTCACCGAACGCTTCGCCGGCTTTCCGCTCAACGTCGGCCGGCTGTCGCGGCTCGTGCCGGACAAGGAGATGCGCGAAACCCGCGCCAGGCTGACCGACGGAACCATGGACATCGTCATCGGCACCCACGCGATCCTGTCGAAGACGGTCCAGTTCAAGCGGCTCGGCCTGGTTGTGGTCGACGAGGAGCAGCGCTTTGGCGTCACCCACAAGGAAAAGCTCAAGCAGCTGCGCGACAATGTCCATGTGCTGACCCTGACCGCAACGCCGATTCCGCGCACCTTGCAGATGGCGATGTCCGGCCTGCGCGAACTATCGACCATCCAGACGCCGCCGGTCGACCGGCTGGCGGTGCGCACCTATATCATGGAGTGGGACGACATGGTGATGCGCGAGGCGCTGCTGCGCGAGCATCACCGCGGCGGGCAGTGCTTCATCGTCGTCCCCCGCATCGCCGACATGCCCGAGCTTGAGGAATGGCTGCACAAGACCGTGCCCGAGGTGAAGGCGGTCACCGCCCACGGCCAGATGAGCGCGGGCGAGGTCGAGGAGCGGATGAGCGCCTTTTATGAGGGCAAATACGACGTGCTGCTCTCGACGACGATTGTCGAAAGCGGCCTCGACATCCCCTCCGCCAACACCATCATCATCCACCGCGCCGACCGTTTCGGCCTCGCCCAGCTTTATCAGCTGCGCGGGCGGGTCGGCCGATCGAAGCTGCGGGCCTATGCCTATCTGACCACGCCGGCCAATAACGCGCTCAGCGAGGTCGCGGAAAAGCGGCTCAAGGTGCTGGGCGATCTCGATAGTCTGGGCGCCGGGTTTCAGCTCGCCAGCCACGATCTCGATATTCGCGGCGCCGGCAACCTGCTGGGCGACGAACAGTCGGGCCATATCCGCGAGGTGGGCTTCGAGCTGTACCAGTCGATGCTGGAGGATGCGATCATGGCGGCCAAGGCGGGCGAAATCGGGCTGGAGCGCGAACGCTCGGCGCTCAATCCGCAGATCACCGTCGATGCGCCGATCATGATCCCCGAAAGCTATGTCCCCGACCTTGCCGTGCGCATGGCGCTATACCGCCGCCTCAACGATGCCGAGGACGAGGCCGCGATCGAGGGCCTGGCCGCCGAAATGATCGACCGCTTCGGCACGCTGCCCGATGCCACCGCCAATCTGATCAAGCTGATCGGGATCAAGCGCATGGCGATCGACGCCAACATCGCCAAGATCGACGTCGGGGCGAAGGGCACGCTGGTCAGCTTCCACAACGACAATTTCCCCGATCCGGCGGGCCTGATCGCCTATGCCCAGCGACTCGAGGGCACGATCAAGCTGCGGCCAGACAGCAAGATCGTCGTCACCCGCCACTGGGCCGACCCAAAGGCGCGGCTCAACGGGTTGTATCAGCTAACCAAGGGACTAAGCGCGATCGCCAGGAAGGCGGGGTGATCCTGTCGGCTTTATCCCCCTCCCGCTCGCGGGAAGGGCCGGCTTTATCCCCCTCCCGCCTGCGGGAGGGGTTAGGGGTGGGTCAGTGCGAGTTAGGCGCCAAACTGTAAGTGTCCCACCCCCGGCCCCCCCCCCCGGGGGGGGGGGGG
>JAYVWX010000296.1:0-4777 GCA_043785715.1 Novosphingobium sp.
TGATCGTCGCCATAGTCGAGGTTCAGGCTGGACACCGTTTTGAGCAAGGCCCGCAATCGTGCAGGCCGGGCCGCCATCTCGGCGCGAATGGCCTGCGCCCGCCCGCCACCGATAGTCGCCGTCGGCAATGGTGCGATCACGATCGCGACTTTGGTCCGCAATCCAGCATCGGTGAGGGCGGGGTCGCCCAATGCCCGCCGGATTGCGCTCACACCGGCGCGATAGATCTCGAGCTCGCGAAAGGCGCGGATCTCGACTGCTTCATGTGCTTCGCGCCACAGGTCGCCGATACGGCGGCTGATTTGCTCAAGCACAACATCGTTCAACTGGAGGAACTGCAAACGTAGCCAGCACCCGACCATGGCAGTGCGGCGAGGCTCCCTGATGAGAGCAAGCGTCTGAACTTTTTGGCTGGCCATTCCACGGGCATAGTGGCGCATGCCGGCGATCGGCAGGGCGGCCAGGGAAAGCCTGTCAGCACCCAAGTTCCGCAGCACCTCGAGCCGACGTGTCGCTTCGGCAATATCGGTCTGGCTCGTGCCCGTCGCGGGCTTGCGCAGCCATTCAAGCACCGTCTCTTCCGTTTACTCAGCATGGATCGCCGACAAATCCTGGACCCAGCGCTGCACGCATTGCCTGCCAGCTCCCTGTAACATCTCCATGCGAATGCGCTTGGTGACATAGGCCTGCGCGGCAGCCACCCGGTCCTCGATCCGGCTTTGGCCCGGCAGCACCCAGCCATGCGAAAACAGCCAGGCCATCGCCTCGCGGGTGAGCGCGCCGCTGTCGAAGTTCTGGCTCGCAATGCGGCGCAAAAAACCGGTCAGGGCGCGTTCGCTGGCCTCGCCATAGTCCTTGAAGCCCATCGCGGCCATCGCCGCCTGCTGATGCTGGTACAGCGTCATCCGGCGCCGGTAGATCGAGCGGATCGACGCCAGTTGCGGAGCCGCGATCCCTGCTGCTTGGCCAGCGCGTTCCAGCACCGCTGGCGGGATTATCTGCACGGAATTGAGCGAGCGCCCGGTGAGACGTAAGAATCCAATCTGCAGCACCAGTCCCAGGCGGGTTAGCGGCGTGCGCCGCGCTCCAACCACCTGGGCAATATCGCCGTTCAGCGTGAAGAGCTCATCGATCTCGGCAGCGGTGAGACCGGTCGGGAACGTCGTCAGACCCAGATACTGCGCCCGCCAATCCTGCATCGACTCGAACCTCGCTGCTTCACAGCGGCAGGCTACCGAGATATCCCCCCTGCGTCCCGCAAAGTCAGAAAAGCTTCCGGTCCTGCACAATCAAGCACTTAGAAGAATCGACCCGCAAAAAATGGCTGATTTCCGCCATTTTCCCTACCGCTACTTTTGCCGGATATGTTACGGGGACCCCACAGAGGACACCTCCCCCACTGCGGACCCTAGACAATCCAATTATTGGACCGTAGACAATCGGCTCATGCGCGTAGACGGTTTCACGAAGCCTGTGGGCTCATTCGAAGGCGGGTTTCAATCGCCGGCCGGCAACCGCTTGGATGAGCTGAACACGATCATCGGCCGATTGCGCGACTTGCATATTGAACGTCAGGACATCGCAGCAACATGACCACCGGACAGGCCGAAGCAGCCGACAGCCCGTATGTGAAGTGGCAGCGTGCCGTGTCCGCGCGGTATGCGGATCGCACCTTCGTCGCGCGGAACCGTTCGGGCGTGGAACTTGATCCCGTCTACGGTGGGCTGGACCGAGCCGGCGCAGAAACGGAGATGCCAGGTCAATATCCCTACACCCGCGGCATCTATCCGATCCACTACCAGTACCAGCCGTGGATGGATCTGCAAATCATCGGCTATGGCATTCCCGCCCAGACGCGGGAACGCATGGATCTGCTTCTGGAGCAAGGCGGCTCAAAGGGGTATTTCGATCGCGAGGCTTACAACTTCATCTTCGATATGCCCACGTCGATGGGATACGATCCGGACCATCCCGGCGTCCGCGGCAGCATCGGCGACTGCGGCATCTCGGTCTGCAAGGCCAGCGACTACGAAATCCTTCTGGCTGGCAAGGATCTCGAGCGGACGACCGTCTCGATGGTTCTCAACGCCGGCTCGCCCGGGATGCTCGGCCTTTATCTTGCGGCGGCGAAACGGCGGGGCTTCGCATTCGACAAGCTTGGCGGCAACGTCACCAACTATATATGGGACTTCTTCGGCCACAGTGGCGGAACGAACTTCTCTCCGAGAGGAAGCTATCGGCTGATCGCCGACATCGCGGCCTACTGCGCCAAACATGTTCCGCTCTGGAATACCCTCACGATCAGTGAACACAATATTTGCGAGGCCGGCGCCACCAACGTGCAGGCGGTCGCCTATTCGATCGCGGCGATTATCGCCGTGAACGAGGAGTGCGTAAAGCTCGGGATCGATCTGGACACGGTGGTGCCGCGCTTCGGTTTCCATGTCCGTTACGGAGAGAATTTCTTCGAGGAAATAGCGAAGACCCGCGCGCTTCGCCGGGTCTATGCCAAGGTTAACCACGAACGCTTCGGCTGCACCAAGACCAGTTCGTTGCAGGCGCGCATTCACGCACAGACCGCAGGTTCGCTCCTTACCGCGCAACAGCCGCTGAACAATCTTGTCCGCAACGCCTATGGCGCGCTTGCCGCAGTCCTCTCGGGTGTCAACGGGATGACCATCAATGCGTATGACGAGGCGCTGGGCCTGCCGACCGCAGAGGCGGTGACCCTCTCGCTGAGGACAAGCCAGATCATCGCCGAGGAAACCGGCACCGTTCACGTTTCCGATCCGGTGGGCGGTTCCTTTTATGTGGAGACGCTTACCGACGAAATCGAACGGCGCGTATTCGAAATCATTGCCGATATCGACAATCGCGGAGGCTTGATCGCCTGCATCGAATCCGGCTGGATCAAGCAGCAGGTCTCCGCTGCCGCCTACCAGTGGCGGCAGGAAATCGAGAGTGGCGCGCGAACGATGGTGGGCGTCAACAAATATACGACCGACGAACCCGAACAATATGCCGTGTTCCAGCCCGATCCCGAAGCTGCGCGAATGGCGATTGCCGATCTCGAGCGGCACCGCCGGGAGCGCGACAATGCCCTGTGTTCGGCTGCGCTCGAAAACTTGCGCAATGCCGCCGTAGAGGTGAGCGAAGGGCGGGCGATCGGGTCAGTGATGGAGATGCTGGTGGCCGCAGCGGACGCAGATGCAACGCTCGGCGAGATGCAGACAGTTCTTCACGATGTGTTCGGACGCAACAAGTAGGAACCGATAGCGATGCAAGACTACGCGCCCAAGCCGCGAATTCTTCTGACCAAGAGCTTCATTGACAGCCATGATAGGGCTATCGCGACCATCGCACTCGCCTTGCGCGACGCCGCGATGGAAGTGGTGCTTATCGATTACGAGCGGCCGGAAGACGTCGTCACCGTTGCGCTGCAGGAGGACGTAGACGTCATCGGGTTGAGCTTCATGTCGGGCGGCCAGGTGGAGACGACGCAGAAGATCGTCGCAGAGTTGCAACGCCGCGAGGTCGCAGACCTTCCCATCGTGGTGGGTGGAACGATCCGCCCGTTCGATGTGGCACCCCTGGAAGCCGCAGGTGTGAGGCAAATCTTCCGCGGAGGCGCTCCCCTGGCTGACGTGGTGGCCGCGTTCGGACGGCTTTCCAGTGCCTACAGGGGACGTGCTTGACCACTGCCCGCCATGCTCAGAACACCGCATCATTGCTGGCGGGCGTCCGCCGCGGAGATGTCATCGCCATTGCGCGGGCGATCACCGCGATCGAGGATCAGACCGCGATCGGATGCGAACTTGGCCTTGCAGTGCGGAGCTTGCGCGGAAAGTGCCGAACACTGGGCGTTACCGGTCCGCCCGGTGCAGGAAAGTCGTCGCTGATCAACGCGCTCTTGGGCGAACTCCTGCCCAGATATCGGCGCGTGGGCGTATTGACCGTAGATCCGTCAAGCCCTGTCAGCGGAGGGGCGGTGCTTGGCGATCGGGTGCGGATGGCGGCTTACAGTGCCAATCCGGACGTGTTCATCCGTTCTCTCGCCAGTCGTGGCCACCTGGGTGGCGTGACCCGGACCACTCGCGCTGTCATCGATCTTCTGGCGGCGGGAGGGATGAACCTTGTGATCGTGGAAACGGTCGGGACAGGCCAATCAGAAGTGGAAGTGGCGGAACTCACGGATGTCAGGATTGTCGTCTGTGCACCGGGCCTGGGCGATGAAATGCAGGCAATCAAGGCCGGCATACTCGAGATCGCCGACCTGCTGGTCGTGAACAAATCAGACCTGCCCGATGCCGATCAGGCTACTTCGCACCTGCAGGCAATGTTGCGGCATCGCGGGCATGACGAGCGACGCCGGGCGCTTCAGGTATCGAGCCTCAAGCGCGATGGCCTCGCGATGCTGGCAGATGCGATTGATACCTTCTTTGATGAGCTGTCCGACGTCGAGCCAGACTGCGAAAGCAAGGGCGGGGATCCGCGATCGAAGCTGGCCGACGACGTTGCCGAACTTGCGGCCGCATTGGTGCGCGACAATCCCGATCCGCGGATCGATGCGATCGCACTGGAAGTGTCGAGAGGCGTAATGTCCTGTCTTGATGGGACTTTGGCAGCCATCCGCGTGCTGGCCGAGCGGGATGTCGCACCCAATTCGGCAACTGCCGGTGCCACTGTTCTGAGCTAAAGGAGAAAGCTGTGAAACCTGCGATGTTTTCGCTGGAAAAGCGCACCGCGCTGGTGACGGGTGCATCGAGCGGGATCGGCC
>JAYVWX010000297.1:0-14466 GCA_043785715.1 Novosphingobium sp.
GATCGCCATCGGATGCGCATCGCGGCGAAAGCCGCGATAGAATTGCATCAGCTGTTCGTGCAGCATGGTATGGCGGCTGATTGTCGTGGAAAACGCGTCGAGCTCGTCCTTGCTGGGGAGTTCGCCGTTCAGCAGCAGGTGGCAAACTTCCATGAAGGTCGAATTCTCTGCAAGTTGGCCGATCGGATAGCCGCGGTGCAGCAGCACGCCTTCTTCGCCGTCGATATAGGTGATTGCGCTTTCGCAGGCTGCGGTCGAGGTGAAGCCCGGATCGAACGTGAACATCCCGGTATCGGCGTACAGCTTGCGGATATCAATGACATCCGGGCCAATGCTGCCGGAGACGACCGGGTAGACCACATCCTTGCCGCCCGCGTTCAGCTTCGCTTGTTCACCCACCTGACTTAACTCCTTGATATCTCATTGGTCGTAGCGAGGGTCGCCTGCTCGGCAATCCGGGCCAGGCTTTCGTCCTGCCCCAGCAGAACCAGCACGTCGAAAATACCCGGCGAGGTTGTCTGCCCTGTCAGTGCCGCGCGCAGCGGCTGGGCGAGCTTGCCAAGACCCACCCCCAGTTCCTCCCCGAGTCCTTTCAGAGTGGCTTCGAGACCTTCGCTTGTCCAGCCGTTTTCGCTAGTGAGGCGCTGGTATGTCTGGTCAAGAATGGCGCGCGCCGCCGGGGTCAGCAGCTCTGCCGCCTTCTCGCTCATTGCCAGGGGGCGCTTGGCGAACAGGAATGCCGCGCCTTCAGCCAGCTCGTTCAGATCCTTTGCCCGCACCTTTAGCACCGGCATCGCGCGGACCAGCAGATCGCGGTCGATGCCGCCGGGAAGCTTGCCGGCGATTAGCCCGGCAAGCCGCGCATCATCGGCCTCGCGCAGGTAATGGCCATTGAGGTTCAGCAGCTTGGCGAGATCGAACCGGGCCGGGCTCTTGCCGACATGGGCGATATCGAACCAGGCGACCGCTTGCTCGCGGGCAATGATCTCGTCGTCGCCGTGACCCCAGCCAAGCCGCAGCAGATAATTGAACAAGGCCTCTGGCAATATGCCAAGTTCGTCGCGGTAATTATCGACACCGAGCGCGCCGTGGCGCTTTGACAGCTTGGCGCCGTCCGGTCCGTGGATCAGCGGCACATGCGCATAGGCCGGCTCTGCCCAGTTCATTGCCCGCAGGATCGCCAGCTGGCGAAAGGCGTTGTTGAGATGATCATCGCCGCGGATGACATGGCTCACCTCCATGTCGTGATCGTCGACCACCACCGCAAGCATATAGGTCGGCGTGCCGTCCGAACGAAGCAGGACGAAATCGTCGATTTCGGCATTGCTGACAGTGACCCGACCCTGGACGAGATCGTCGATCACCGTCTCGCCGCCGCGCGGCGCCTTGATTCGCACGACGAAGGGCGCGCCCATCGGGGCGCCAGCAGGATCGGCCTCGCGCCATTCGCTGTCGATGCGGAATGGCCGACGCTCAGCCTGCGCCAGCGCGCGGCGCTCGGCCAGCTCCTCACTGGTCAGGTAGCAGCGGTAGGCGTGTCCGCCGTCGAGCAGCTGCTGCGCCACTTCGGCATGGCGGGCCGAGCGGGCAAACTGGAGCACCGCCGGCTCGTCGCCGCCCAGGCCCAGCCAGTCCAGGCCGTCATGGATTGCAGCGATCGCCGGCTGGGTGGAGCGGGCGCGGTCGGTATCTTCGATGCGCAGCAAATATTTGCCGCCGTGGTGGCGGGCGAACAGCCAGTTGAACAGTGCGGTGCGCGCGCCGCCGATATGGAGGTAGCCGGTTGGCGAAGGGGCAAAGCGCGTGACGACAGCGCGGCCTTCCGCCGCCCTATCGCCTGAGGCGCCCATGCTTGCCCCGGAACTTGCCAACGTGTGTCCCTTCCTGTCCAATAGGGCATGGCCACCGACGCCGCGCTCTACCCGCAAGCAGCCAGCGAACCGGGTGGTGGCGCTGCACTGCAACATAGCTCTTGGCGCAGGGCGGTCGGCTTGTCCAGCCGGACGCGCGACCTGTTTGCCGGGTTGGAACGCTTTCTCGCCGGTTCCGGCTTCGACCGGGCACCCTGGCTGGCGGTGGCCTTTGCCGCGGGAATCGGCCTGTGGTTCGGGCTGGCCAATAGCTGGCAGTGGCTGGCGCTGCTGGCCGCGAGCCTCGCCGTTGTCATAGGCCTGATGGGCATGCTGCGCGCGGATGGCGCTTTGCCGTTCACCCGCCAGTCCGGCACATTGCTGGCGCTGGCACTGGCTTTGGGATGCGTGACCGTCTGGGCGAAGGCGTCATTGGTCGGGGCGCCAGCTATCGCTCGGCCGATTGTCGCGACGCTGACCGGCGAAGTGCTGGACCGGCAGGAACAGCCAGCCAATGGTCGGGTAAGGCTGGTTCTCGCGGTGCGGAATCCTGAAAGCGGGCGCCTCACCCGGATCCGGATCAATGTGCGGGATGAGCACGACAGTCCGGCAGCGACCGAGGGCGCCCTGGTTCGCATCAAGGCGCGGCTGATGCCGCCAGCCCCGCCGATGCTGCCGGGCGCCTATGATTTCGCCCGCGCGGCGTGGTTCCAGGGCCTCGCGGCAACCGGAAGCGCGCTGGCGCCGATCGAGATTGCCGGAACGGGCCGCACGGCGGGCTGGATCGGGCGGCTGCAGCGGCGCTTGTCCAGCCATATCCATGCCAACCTGCCCGGCTCGCCGGGGGGCATCGCGGCCGCTTTCGCCAGCGGCGACCGGGGCGGCATCGCGCCTGCCGACGAAGACGCGATGCGCGATTCGGGGCTGACCCATCTGCTGTCGGTCAGCGGACTGCATGTCAGCGCGGTGATCGCCGGGGCTTATCTCGTGGCGATCCGCCTGCTGGCGCTGTGGCCGTGGCTGGCGCTGCGGGTGCGGCTGCCAGTGGTCGCGGCCGGCGCCGCGGCCGGGGCGGGTGTCGCCTACACCCTGCTGACCGGGGCCGAAGTGCCGACCGTGCGCTCATGCGCGGGGGCCATGCTGGTGCTGCTGGCGCTGGCGCTGGGACGCGAGCCGCTGTCGATGCGGATGCTCGCCGTCGCGGCAATATTCGTCATGTTGCTGTGGCCCGAAGCGGTTGTGGGGCCCAGCTTCCAGATGAGTTTCGCCTCGGTGCTGGCCATCGTGGCGCTCCACGCCAGCGAGCCAGTGCGGCAATTCCTGACGCACCGCGACGAGGGCTGGGGCATGCGGCTGGCGCGGCAGCTGGCGTTGCTGCTGATTACCGGCCTGGTGATTGAATTCGCGCTGATGCCGATCGCGTTTTATCACTTTCACCGTGCCGGGGTCTATGGAGCGCTCGCTAACGTCGTGGCCATACCGTTAGCGACATTTGTGTCGATGCCGCTGATCGCGCTCGCGCTGTTCCTCGACAGCGTCGGCGCTGGCGCGCCGGTCTGGTGGCTGGCCGGGAAATCGCTGGGATTGATGCTGGGATTGGCTCATTGGACGGCATCGCTGCCGGGATCGGTCAACCATCTGCCGGCGATGGGCGCCGCAAGTTTTCTGCTGTTCGTCGGCGGCGCGTTGTGGCTGGCGCTGTGGCGCGGCCGGGTGCGGCTGCTGGGCCTTGTTCCTGTTTGCGCGGCGGTGATCTCGCTGGCGCTGCTGCGGCCGCCAGACGTGCTGATTTCAGGCGATGGCCGCCATGTCGGCATTACCGGGGAGATCGGCGAGCGCCTGCTCGTGCTGCGCGAGGGTAAAAGCAGCTATGCTCGCGACAATCTGACCGAGGTCGCCGGCATGTCGGGCACGGTGCGAACGCTGGCCGAGTGGCCTGGCGCGCGGTGCAGCCCGGATTTCTGCGTGGTCGAACTGCACCGGGGCGGCCGAACCTGGCGGCTGTTGATCGCGCGCGGAAAGGAGCCCGTGTCAGAGCGCGAACTGGCGGCGGCCTGTTCCCGCAGCGACATCGTCATTGCCGATCGTTGGCTGCCCAGCTCATGCCGGCCGCACAGCCTGAAGGCCGATCGCACGCTGCTCGACAGGACCGGAGGGCTGGCGATCGATTTGCAGCGCGCGCGCATCACCACGGTCGCCGAAGCTCAGGGACGGCACGGCTGGTGGCGCGAACCGCTTGCTCGCCCAGCCCGTAAGTTTCCAAAACCAGAAAGCGGCATCACACCGGCCTCAGCCTTTGGCGCGCGATTGCCGGTGATAGTCCCGCCCGCTCAATGATAGCGCCGCAGCAGCCCGGCGAGTTTGCCCTGCACTTGCACTTCCTGGGGGAGGTAGAACTGCGGATCATAAGCCGCATTGGCCGGATCGAGCCGGATCATCCCGCCTTCGCGGCGCAGATATTTGAGCGTTGCTTCTTCCCCGCGCACCAGCGCCACGACGATTTCACCGTCACGGGCGGTTTCGGTACGGCGCACCAGCGCATAGTCGCCGTCGAGAATGCCGGCTTCGACCATCGAATCGCCCGAGACTTCCAGCGCGTAATGCTCACCCGCCCCGAGCAGGGCCGCCGGCACCGGCAGGGTTGACTGGCCTTCCAGCGCCTCGATCGGCACACCGGCGGCGATGCGGCCGTGCAGCGGCAGATGGATCACATCGTTGGCCGGCGAGGCAGCCGCAGTCGCCATGGCCGGCGCCCGCATCCCGGTGAGCGCCGAATTGCCATTGGCGGCAGCTCGGACCGAGCCCCTGGTCACGTCTTCGGGCTGGCGCATGACTTCCAGCGCGCGCGCGCGGTTGGGCAGGCGGCGGATGAAGCCCCGTTCTTCCAAGGCCGAAATCAGCCGGTGAACCCCCGATTTCGACTTGAGATCGAGTGCATCCTTCATTTCCTCGAAGGAGGGAGAGATGCCAGTTTCCTCCAGCCGGTCCTGGATAAAGCGGATCAGTTCGTGCTGCTTGCGCGTCAGCATGTCTGTTCTCCTTGTGAACCCGAAAAGTTCAGCGAACGAATGCGGAACAATTAAGCAACGATTCGCAGCGCGTCAAGCGATTCCGCCGTTTTCGAGCAGATAGGCGGTTATGGTCTCGCCGACCGGAGCTGCGGCGGCATGGGCGGCGCGTTCGATGAGGGCATTGCTGGCCGCGAGTGACGAAAGCGCGCCGCTATCCTGCAGGCCGAGCGCGGCGATTTCGGAGCCATTCCAGCGCGCCCGCAGGAACTCCCGCCGCGATCCGCCCGGCTTGAGCGGGGCGGACAGTACCGCGCGCAAAGGCCGTGGCAGGGGCTCTGCCGCACCCAGCAAAATGCGCAGCAGCGGCAGCATGAAGAAATAGGCGGTAACGTGGCTCGAAACCGGGTTCCCGGGCAGGCCGAGCACCAGCTGGCGCCCCCGGCGCGCCACCAGCAGCGGCTTGCCGGGCTTGATGGCGATCCGCCAGAAATCGATATCGGCGCCCCATGCCGCAAGCGCGGGCCGGATCAGATCGTGATCGCCGACCGAAGCGCCGCCGCTGGTGACAATCAGATCGGCGTCTCCCGCCCGTTCCAGCACCATGGCGATTGCATCCATCCGGTCCGCCACCGGGCCAAGGCGCTCGATTTCGCACGGCACGCTCGCCGCCATCGCCGCCAGCATCGCGCCATTGCTGGCCGGCACCTGATGCGGACCGCAGTTGTCATAATCCACCGCCAGCTCATCACCGCTGTCGATGATGGCGAGGCAGGGGCGGCGGTGCACGGCGAGATGCTTGTGTCCGGCGGTGATGGCCAAGGCGATCTGCGCCGGGCCGATGCGGCTGCCGGCGCCAAGCAGCGACGTGCCGCGGTGAAAATCCATGCCTTGGCGGCGGATGTGCTTGGTGGGGGGGCAGGGCGCCTCGCCGGTCAGCGCGATCCGGTCGCCCTCGCGCTCGATGTCTTCCTGCACGATCACCGCGTCCGCGCTATCCGGAAGCATCGCGCCGGTCGAGATGCGCACCGCTGAGCCCGGCTCGAGCCTGCCGCTAAACGGATGTCCCGCTGCGCTCTCGCCGATCACGCGCCAGGGCCCGGCGAGATCGCCCGCCGCCACGGCATAACCATCCATTGCCGATTGATGCGCCGCGGGCTGGGTCCGGCGGGCGAGCAGCGGTTCGGCGAGGTAGCGCCCCAGCGCACTTTCGACATCGACACGCTCGACCGGCAGCGGCTCGACCAGCGCCAGCAGCCGCGCCTGGGCTTCGTCGAGCGGCAGGCGCGCGGTCGTCATAGCTGGGCCCGCCAAGCCCCGGACTTACCGCCTTGTTTTTCGATCAGCCGCACATCCTCGATGACCATGCCCTTGTCCAGCGCCTTGGCCATATCGTAAATTGTCAGGAGTGCGATCGAAGTCGCTGTCATCGCTTCCATTTCAACGCCGGTCCTGCCGGTGAGCGAGGCAGTTGCGGTGGCGCGCACGGCGCCGTCCTCGACCGTGAAATCCACGGTCACGGCATCGAGCGACAGCGGATGGCAGAGCGGGATCAGGTCTGCGGTTTTCTTCGCCGCCATGATCCCGGCGATGCGCGCGGCGGCGAGCACGTCGCCCTTGGGCACACCGCCGGTGCGGATCGCGGCGAGGGCTTCAGCACTCATGCGGATACGGCCGGAGGCGATGGCCACGCGCGCGGTCGCCGGCTTGCCGCCGACATCGACCATCCGGGCCTTGCCGTGCTCGTCAAGATGGGTGAGTTCAGCCATGCAGCAGTCTCCGTGTCGCCGCCTCGATATCCTGGTGACGCATCAGGCTCTCGCCGACCAGGAAGCAGCGCGCGCCGCTGCCGGAGAGGCGCTGCAGGTCGGCGTGCGTCGCTATCCCGCTCTCGCTCACCAGCAGCGTGCCCTCGGGCGCCAGCGGGGCTAGACGCTCGGTGACGGCGAGATCGGTGATGAAGCGTTTGAGATCGCGGTTGTTCACCCCGATCAGCCGCGAGCGCAGCGCCGCCGCGCGTTCCATTTCGGCCTCGTCATGAACCTCGACCAGCACGTCCATCCCGCGTTCGAGCGCCGCGCTTTCGATTTCCCGCATTGGTGCATCATCCAGTGCCGCGACGATGATCAGGATCGCATCGGCCCCTATCGCCCGGGATTCGGCGACCTGCCAGGGATCGACTATAAAGTCCTTGCGCAGGACCGGCAGTTCGCAAGCACCGCGCGCTGCGACCAGATAGTCCTCATGACCCTGAAAAAAACCTGCATCAGTTAGCACGGAAAGACATGCCGCGCCGCCGGCAGCATAGGCGCGGGCGTGGTCCGCAGGTTCGAAATCGGCGCGAATCAAGCCTTTGGAAGGCGATGCTCGCTTGATTTCAGCGATCAGACCGAAGCCTGCCGCGCAGGTGTCCTCAAGCGCTGCGCGAAATCCTCGGGGCGACGACTGGCCAGTGGCGGCGCGATCGAGATCGCCGATGCTGGCCGCGCGCTTTCGCACCGCGACTTCCAGACGCTTGGCATCGCAGATTTCGGTAAGCTTGTCGGCCATGGCAATCCCCTAGCCGCAGTCGCGCCGGGATGGAACAGGTTGACCGCACATCCGCGTCAGCTGAGCCGGGCGATATCCTCGTCGGTCAGCGATCCGGGCACGACAAACACCGGACACGGCATCTGCCCCGCGATCGGCCCGGTGAAATGGGCGACCAGCGGTCCGGGACCGCTCTCCCGCGCCGCGCCGAGCACCAGCGCCGAAATTTCGGGGTGCTCGGCCAGATATTCGCGCACCAGCTTTACCGCTTCGCCCTGTCTGACTGAAATCACCGGCATTGCCCCGCCTTCGGAGAGGATGCTCCCGGCTGCGGTAAATGCCGTCGCCTCGGCGCGCGCGCGCGCTTCTTCCTCGATGGTGGCCTGGACACCGCCGAATGCGACAAAGGGCTGCTGTTCGATCAGGGCGAGCAGGTGCACAGCCCCCCGGGTCTTGGCCGCGCGGCGCGTGGCGAAGCGCAAGGCAACCAGCGCTTCCTCGGTATCGTCCATTATCACCAGATATACGCGCATCGCAACAATACCCGCTCGCAGATATCCGCCAGTTCGGCGATCCGCGCAAGGTGCTTGCCCCGCGCGGTCAATTTGGCCAAGGTTAAGACACTTTCCCGCCCCACCCATTGCTCCCGGAAATCTTCATGCCGCTTGAAATCAAGATGCCCGCACTCTCACCGACGATGGAGCACGGCAAGCTGACGAAATGGCTGGTTAAGCCCGGCGACACGGTTGCCTCAGGCGACATCCTCGCCGAGATCGAGACCGACAAGGCGACGATGGAATTCGAGGCGGTGGACGAGGGCAAGATCGTCGCGATTGCGGTGCCCGAAGGAACGGAGAACGTGAAAGTCGGCACGGTGATTGCCACGCTGGCTGAGGATGGCGAAGTTTCCGCGCCTGCGCCGACCGCGCCCAAGGCGGAGAAGCTGCTCAATCCTGCGCCTGTAGCTGCTCCGGCCCGCCCGCCCGCCATGGCGAAAGCGGCCGCTCCCGTTCCTGTCATCAAGTCTGACCGTGTGATCGCATCGCCGCTGGCCAAACGCCTCGCTGCCGATAAAGGCATCGATCTTGCCGGTCTTACGGGAAGCGGACCGAACGGCCGCATTGTCAAATCCGATGTGGAAGGCGCTCAGCCGGGAAGCGCGCGCGCCACAGCCGGGCCAGCTGCCACGCCGGTGCCGGCTGACATGGCCGAGGAAACCCGCACGCTGCTCGATGCGCGCGTGCCGCATACGGTCGAGAAGCTGTCGGGCATGCGCAAGACCATTGCGCGCCGCCTCGTCCAGTCGGTGCAGACCGCCCCGCATATCTACCTGACAGTCGATATCCGTCTGGACCGGCTGCTGACGTTGCGGGCCGAACTCAACGAAGCGCTGGAAAAGCAGGGGGTCAAGATTTCGGTCAACGATCTGCTTATCAAGGCGCTGGGCAAGGCGCTGATCGAAGTGCCCGCTTGCAATGTCGCCTTCGCCGGTAACGAGCTGATCCGCTATTCCCGCGCCGATATTTCGGTGGCGGTGAGCATTCCGGGCGGACTGATCACCCCGATCATCTCCGAGGCGGATTCGCGCAGCCTGTCGTCGATCGCTTGGGCAATGAACGACCTCGGCGCCCGCGCCAAGGACGGCAAGCTCAAGCCCGACGAATACCAGGGCGGCACCGCCAGCCTGTCGAACATGGGCATGCTCGGGATCAAGCAGTTCACCGCCGTGATCAATCCGCCCCAAGCGACGATCCTGGCGATTGGCGCCGGCGAAAAGCGGCCCTGGGTGATGCCGGATGGAACTCTGGGCGTTGCCAGCGTGATGAGTGCGACCGGGAGTTTCGATCACCGCGCGGTGGATGGTGCGGACGGCGCGCGGCTGCTGGGGGCCTTCCGCGAGCTGGTCGAGAAGCCACTCGGGCTGGTGGCGTAACGGGCTCGATGAGGTTGCAGTTACAGATGGATTTTCAATCCACGCCCCCGTAGCGGGCAACTGACTGGCTCAAGGCGAGGCGTCGCCGCACACTGTGACAAATTGGTCGCTACAGGTTAGACTTCACCTGTAAATGGTCTGGCAGCCGGCCGGCGATGGTGAGCGTCATGCTGCCGGTTCCGATGCTGGTTTCGCCATCATGATCGGCTGTGATCGCCACCGGCTGGATGCGGTGCCAGTGCTCCTTCTGGGAACCATCCGGATAAACGATTTTCGACGGGTGCGAGACGTCCCAGACGTCCGATTCCAGGCAGCTCTCGCCGCGCCACGCGCCCAGCCCGCGGCCGTCGTTGTAGCCGCCGCTGTAGCCCAGGCCCTGCATGGCGATCGACGAGCCCTGCGCCGTGACCTCCAGCCGCAACGGTTGACCCTCCTCGAAGCTCGCAACCACGCCGGCGCGGCGGAAGCGCCGCGTGCCCTCATGCAATTCGACCTCGAGCGCGATATTGGCGGCGTGATCGAATTCTTCGGTATTGCGGTGGGTGACCACGCCGGTGGTGTAAGGCTGGTCGTCCCCGCGCCCCTGAAACAGGAGGTGCCCGCTCATGGCGGTCGTGGAGAAGAACAGGAAGGACATGACATGCCCTTTCTCGGAGAGCGGC
Source organism: Novosphingobium sp. (assembly GCA_043785715.1). Taxonomy (GTDB): domain Bacteria; phylum Pseudomonadota; class Alphaproteobacteria; order Sphingomonadales; family Sphingomonadaceae; genus Novosphingobium. Next base: position 9,983 of record JAYVWX010000297.1, read on the forward strand.
ACCTTGGGGCCGGTAACCGGCTCGGGAATGCCCATGCCGCGCCGCACGCCCCACGAATGGTCGCGGCAAGACCACCAGTTGTCGATCGCCACGCGCTTGCCCTCGACCTCCAGGAACCCGTTGGCCACACCGATCTGATCAAAGCGGCGGTAGTCTTCGACTGTGCGTCCCTGCAGGCGGGTATAATGCGGATGCTCTTCGCGCGCCGGCTCGACGCATTCCCAGTGGATGCGGCCGTGCAGCGATCCTTCGCTGGGCTCGATAAGTATTTCGAAGGACTTCAGGGCCTCGATCGGGGTGATACGCACTGGTCCGCAGACCGTTTCAACGCTGCCATTAAGCGAACGCGACACGCGCAGGTTATACTGCTTGCCGTCGACGATCATCACCGCCCCGGCATCGAGCACGTTCATGTTGCGATAGGCGCCCATCGTGATCTGGATGGCGACCCGCCCATCGCCGGAATAGATGGCGAACCAGTACCGGTCGTAATACCGGGGATCACTGGTCCAGACATGATCGAATGTCGTCGGCAGCTGATGCCAGAGCGTATCGTCAAGAGCGGTAAGCATGTTCAGAGTTTCGCAGTTGGTGCGCTGACGGAGGCAACGGTCGGCACGTATCGCATCGGCACGCGCGATGCCCGGTCGATCATGTAGGTCTTGATGGCGTGGTGCATGTCAGGGGTCAAGCCTGGACTGCAGATGGCTGCGGCCAGCAATTCCCGCAGCAGCCGGTTACGTTCCTCCTGCGCCGGACCCTCGTCGACGTCGGGCTCCTCTGCCTCAACCTGATCGATGCGAGCAACGAGTTCAGGCGGCAGCCCCTCGCGCAGTGCCAGCAGTTGGCGCAGCGTGCCCTCATTGTCGTAGCGCAGAAATCCCGCGACCTTCGGCAGCGCGACAGTCACCATCCGCAGGTTGGCAATGAGATTATCAAGAATAGTGCGGGCGAAGGGATCGGAAACGCACGGCGCGACAACGGTTTCGAGAATTCGGCAGGTCCCTTGCAATTGCTCGTCCACCGTGGGTCTCATCCTGCACCTTTCATCATCTGGAACATCGGTCGGAACAACCACGACGGCGTGTGGAATACCCGGTCATAGCGCCCGGCGACGAATTCGTTGACCGCCGTCAGCTGGATCACCGCCAGCTTCCAGCAGGAAAACACATTCCACCAGGTAAGATCAGCCTCGCCGACCTTGCGGCCGGTCAGCTTGCGATAGGCCTCAACGATCTGCTCGCGCTCCCAGTGGCCGGGAATCTGATGCTCGCGCTTGCGCACCGGATTGGTAATCCACCCAAGGTCCTCGAGGGGGTCGCCCAAATGCGCGGTCTCCCAGTCGAGCTTGGCGGTGATACGGTTACCCTCGAAGAGCGCATTACCGGGTTTGAAATCGCCATGAACCAGCACTATCGCCTCAGCCTGCGGTGCGGTCCGGCCTAACCAGCTTAGCACATAGTCCAGTTCCGGATGCGGTTCGAGCTGGACCCGCCGGTACTCAACTTCCCAATGGCCCAGTTCGATCTTCGCGGGCGAACCTTCGGGCACTCCCAGAGTTTCGCCCAAGCCCTTCGCACGCCAATCCACCGCCTGGATGTCTACCAGTAACTGTAGAAATTCATGGGCCAGTTGCAGCCGCTCCTCCAGCGGCCGGCCGCCGTTCAGGACCATATAGTCGCAACTGCCGGGCATACGCGCCATCACCAGCGACGGCGCGCCGAGAAAGCGTCCATCGGGATCCATCCAATGCACAGCCGGGGCCGCAACCGCGCTTCCTTCGAGGGCTGTCAGAACTGCGAACTCGCGGGATCGCTCGGTGTTGAGCAGGGTACCGGCGGCGTCACGCATGAGCATCAGGGGGTGTGCATGCCGGCCGTTGGCATCGGTCCAGCTGGCATCCAGCGACCAGTTCTCGCGGGACAATCCGCCGGCTGCGCGCGAAAGCCGTTCGAGGGAGATGTGGCGCGCAGAAGGAATCTCATGGCAAATCAGCTTCGTCAAACCATCAACGACCTGCTGGGCTGACGCGTCAGCCTCGACATCGGCATGAGCGCCGACTGATAGGGATGTCTGGGTCATGAGCGGCTTGAGGTCAGCATATCAATGATCTCACTTTTGGCTTCCGCCGCGGCGCTGGCCAGCTTCCCGTCCGCCAGCCGTTGTTCCGGCTGGACCCGACGTCCTCGTCTTCGAGCGGCTGGCATCGTAGTGCGTAATCGCCTACTAGCCGTGGTGATGAAATACTCCAAGCTCGAAGGCGGGGCTGGGAAGACCGACACCAACGCCTGCCGAAATTCCGCGCGCGCCCGGCGCACATTTCTGGAATGGACCTGATTGACGATGTCCAACCGGCTCAATGCAAAGACTGCGATTGTCACTGGCGGGGGGCAAGGCATCGGCCGGGCGATCGTCGAACGCTTCGTGGCCGAAGGCGCAAAGGTGCTGGCGCTCGACATCAATGCCGCGACGCTCGCCGAGGTAAGAGCGAATACCGCCTGCGCGACGCATGTCATCGACCTTACGGATCGGGCGCAGATTGAGACCTTCTGTCGCAGTGCGGGCGATATCGACATCTTGTGCCTGTGCGCCGGCCAGGTCGCCTATGGCACTGTGCTCGATTGCGACGAGCAGCAATGGGCGCGCTCGTTCGAGCTTAACGTTACCGCGATGTACCGCATGATCCGCGCGCTGCTGCCGGGCATGATCGCGCGCCGCGCCGGATCAATCATCACCATGTCTTCGGTCGCAAGTTCAGTGCGCGGCGTGCGCGATCGCTTCGCCTATGCCTCCACCAAGGCCGCGGTCATCGGCCTGACCAAGGCGCTCGCCGCCGATCACGGCGGCGACGGCATTCGCTGCAACGCGATCTGCCCCGGCACCATCGAGACCGCCGCGCTCGAGCAGCGCATGCGCGCAAGCGGTGATTATGCGGCAACGCGCGCCGCATTTGTCGCGCGGCAGCCAATCGGGCGGTTAGGCCAGGCTGCGGAGATCGCGGCGCTGGCAACCTATCTGGCCAGCGACGAAGCCGCCTTCACCACCGGGCAGTGCCATGTCATCGACGGCGGCTGGTCGAATTAGGAAAGCCAGCCGAGGTTCGTCGGCGGGGGGAGGAAGCGCTTGATACGCACCGGTAGAAACTTTATGCCGCAGCTATGGATTGCTGTTGGTCAAATCGCCCCCGCCCCGACATTGCCGCCCCGCTTGCAGGGGCATGACGCGGCATGACCGGGATAGGGACCATTGATGCGGTGATCGTCGGCGCGGGCTTTGCCGGCATGTACGCGGTGCACAAGATGCGCGAGATGGGAATCGCCGCGCACGCCTTTGAAGCAGGCCCCGATGTTGGCGGGGTATGGTACTGGAACCGCTATCCGGGCGCGCGCTGCGATGTCGAAAGCATGCAGTACAGCTATTCGTTCTCCCCCGAAATGGACCAGAAGTGGGACTGGAGCGAGCGCTATGCGCAGCAATCCGAGATCCTATCCTATCTGAATCATGTCGCCGACCACTTCGATCTGCGCCGCGACATCTCGTTCTCGACGCGGGTCGTATCGGCGATATTCGATGCGGAAAGCCAGCGATGGGACGTGCACACCGACCGCGGCGACCATGTCCGTGCGCGGTATTGCATCATGGCCAGCGGATCGCTGTCAGCGGCGCGCTTGCCCGATATCGCCGGGATCGAACGTTTTCGCGGTCCGATCTTCCACACCGGCGCATGGCCGGTCGAGGAGCCGGATTTTTCGGGCAAGAAAGTCGCGGTAATCGGCACCGGGTCGTCGGGAGTGCAGGCCATCCCGCAGCTGGCGGCGGTGGCCGAACAGGTCGTGGTGTTCCAGCGCACGCCCAATTTCGTCGTGCCCGCGCGCAACCAGCCAGTCGCACCGTCGCTACGCGCCGCGATGAAGGCGGATTATCCCGCGATGCGCGCGCGCGCACGGCAACTCGGCACGTTGTACGATTTCAGCGAGGTCGGCGCCTTCGCTGTATCGGACTCCGAACGCGAGGCCGAATATCGCCGCCGATGGGAGCACGGCGGGGTCAATTTCGTCCACGCCTTCAACGATATCATGCTTGACGAGCGAGCGAACGAGACCGCCGCCGACTTCGTTCGCGGGCGAATCCACGAGGCGGTAAACGATCCTGCGGTTGCAGAGCGGCTTTGCCCGACCGGCTATCCCCTGGGGGCGAAGCGCATCTGCGTGGGGTCGGACTATTACGAAACCTACAACCGCGCCAATGTCACGCTGGTCGACCTGCGCGAAACGCCCATCATCCAAGTCGGCAGCACCGCGATCACGACCAGCGCCGCGACCTTTCCGGTCGATGCGATCGTCTGCGCAACCGGCTATGACGCGCTGACGGGCGCGCTCGCGAGGATCGACATCCGCGGGCAAAACGGCGTCGCGCTGGCGGACAAATGGGCCGAGGGTCCGCGCAACTATCTTGGCTTGATGAGCGCCGAGTTCCCCAACATG
>JAYVWX010000298.1:0-5153 GCA_043785715.1 Novosphingobium sp.
GGTCTATGACAAAGACCGCGAGGGCCATTACAACCTCATCTCGGCCCTGCACAAAAGCCTGCGCGGGTCCGATCCGCAGGCCTCGCTCTACTACCTCGCCAGGATGCTGACCGCCGGCGAGGAGCCCTTATACGTGCTGCGCCGCCTCACCCGCTTCGCCAGCGAGGACATTGGCCTGGCCGACCCGCAGGCGCTTAGCCAATGCCTTGCCGCCAAGGACGCCTACCAGTTCCTCGGCTCGCCAGAAGGCGAACTGGCCATCGTCCAGGCCTGCCTCTATCTCGCCACCGCGCCCAAATCGAACGCCGCCTACACCGCGCAGAAGGAGGCGTGGAAAAGCGCGAAGGAAACCGGCTCGCTCAGCCCGCCCGCGCATATCCTCAATGCGCCGACCAAGCTGATGAAGGACATCGGCTACGGCAAGGGCTACGCCTATGATCACGATGCCGAGGAAGGCTTCTCGGGCGCGGACTACTGGCCGGAAGAGATGAGCCCGCAAAGCTATTACCGCCCCGTCCCGCGCGGCTTCGAGCGCCAGGTGATCGAGCGCATCGAATGGTGGGAGAAGAAGCGCCGGGAGCGGTCCGGGGCCAGCGGTTCCACCTGATGCGCTTCACCCGGTTTGCCGCCATCGACTGGTCGGGCGAAGCGGTCGCCCGGCCCAAGGGTCTGGCGCTCGCCGTCGCCGAACAAGGCAGTGCCGCACCCGAACTGCTGCGCCCTAGCGGCGGCTGGTCGCGCGGCGACATCGGCGACTGGATCGAAGCGCAGGCGGGCGAGGACATGCTGATCGGCCTCGATCTTTCTGCCGGTTTCCCGTTCCTCGATGCCGGCGCCTATTTCCCGGGGTGGGAGCCCGCGCCTGCCGACGCCCGGGCGCTGTGGCGGGCGGTCGACGAGATCGCCGCCAGCGATCCCAATCTCGGCTCCACCAGCTTTGTCGCCCACGCGGAGGCCAGCCGCCACTTCCGCCAGCGCGGCGCGCTTGGCGAACTCCACCCGCCCGGCCGAGGCCGGCTGCGGGTCTGTGAGCACGGCCAGCGCGCCATGGGCCTGTCGCCCTATAGCTGCTTCAACCTGGTCGGCGCAGCGCAAGTCGGCAAATCGAGCCTGACCGGGATGCGCGTGCTGCACCGCCTGTCCGGCACAGTCGCGATCTGGCCGTTCGACCCGCTGCCCGAGCGCGGCGCAGTGGTGGTGGAAATTTACACCACGCTGGCGGCGCGCGAAGCCGGTGTCCGCGCCGGCCGCAGCAAGCTGCGCGAAGCCGCCACCCTCGATGCCGCCCTGACCGCCCTCGCCTCTGCCCCGCACACCCCGCTTGAGCGCTACGACGACCACGCCACCGACGCGCTCCTCGCCGCCGCCTGGCTGCGCCGAGCCGGCAACCGCGCCGCACTGTGGCGCCCCCCGGGCCTCACCGCGCACATCGCCCAAACCGAGGGCTGGACCTTTGGCGTTACCTAAGGCAAAGCGCGCTCCGCCAAAGTGCCGGCTTAGCTCAGTTGGTAGAGCACCTGATTTGTAATCAGGGGGCCAGGGGTTCGAATCCTCTAGCCGGCACCATACTTCTCAATGACTTAACGGTGATGATAAGGGGCGCATGGACGTGAAGTGTGATACCGCGCTGTTGCCCTGACCGTCCAACGGTAGGTCTTGCGAAGCCGCCGCAGCAGGGGCATATCCAGTAATCGGCATGCCGAACGCACACGCGGCTCATGACGCCGCGAGAACCTTGCTACCATGATGCGCCCAAACGCTGATACTGCCCGAATAACAATGAGCGCCGGAGAACGATGATGAAGGTACGGGTCCTCGAAGCCGACTTCGCCGACATCGGTCCGCACTGGGCGACCAATCGCGAATTCGCGCAGCTTTATAACGCAGCGTCGATCTGCCCCGCTTATCTCGAACCCTTCCTGGTTAAAGTGATGATCGAGGCGCGCAAGCTGCTTAAACCCGCACAGGCGGCCCTGGACGACCAGATCCGCCTGTTCAATCTTCAGGAGATGCAGCACTGCAAGCAGCATCTTGCGTTCAACCGCATGCTGTTCACCCATTATCCCGATATCGAGCCTCTCGCCCGCGCTTACGAGGCGGACTACAACCGCTTCCTCAAGACGCGGTCGTTGCAGGACAACCTCGCTTATTGCGAAGGGTTCGAGGCGATGAGCGCTATTCCAACTACCTGCTTTTTCGAGGATTTCGACGAACTGTGGGCTGGCGCCGATCCCCGCGCCGAAGCCCTCTGGAAGTGGCATCTGGCCGAAGAATACGAACACCGGGAGGTGGTGCATTCGGTTTATACCGGCCTCTACGGCAGAGGGCCGGTTGCCTACTATCGCCGGATTCGCGGATTCTTCTTCGCCACGTTCCACATCCTGCGAAACATAAATGGCATCGGCAAACACCTGCTCATGCGTGAGCGCGAGGGGATGGATTCGGATCAGCTTGTAGCTTCCAGGGCGCGTGAAAAGCATGTCGGAAAGCTGGCTCGCAAGCACTTCCTGCGCCACCTGCGCGCCATTCTTTCTCCGTGGTACGACCCGGCTCAGCGAGAGGCGCCGCGCGGCGTGAAGGAAGTTCTTGCCCGCAACAATGCGCCGGTGCCGATCGCGCCGCAGCCGGTGATGGCGTAAGCTTCGCAGCCTACTCGATCGCCGCCGCAAGCCAGTTTGCAATCAGGGGGCCAGGGGGTCGAATCCTCTAGCTGGCATCATTCGGGCGACCGGCCAAAGCTGGCATTGGCTGCCGTGATGATGCAAAGCAGTCGCTAAAGCACAATGGGCTTGCGCCAATGACCTCGATCAACCGCCCGCGCCGCAGCGCACTCTACCTGCCCGCCTCCAACGCCAAGGCCATCGCCAAGGCGCGGACCTTGCCCGCCGATATCGTCATCCTCGATCTGGAGGACGCAGTCGCTCCGGAAATGAAGGTGGAAGCGCGGGCGGCGGCGGTGGCGGCGGTGCTGGAAGGCGGCTTTGGCAGGCGCGAAGTGGCGATCCGGGCCAATGGCATCGATAGCGACTGGGGCGCGGCGGACCTTGCCGCAATCGCCGCCTCGGGCGCCGATGCGGTGCTGGTCCCCAAAGTCTCGTCACCCGCCGATATCCTGCGCTATCAGGCCGCCCTCGACTCAGCACCGAGCCCGCTGAAGCTGTGGGCCATGATCGAGACCTGCGCCTGCATTCCCCGCCTGGACGCCATCGCGGCGCTGGCGGCGTATACCCGGCTGTCGCTTTTCGTCATGGGCGTCAACGATCTCGCCAAGGAAATGCGCGCAAGGCTGACGCCGGAGCGCACGCCGTTCCTGCCGTTCCTGTCGCTGACCGTAGCGGCAGCGCGGGCCCGTGGCATCGCCATCCTTGACGGTGTCTGCAACGAATTCCGTGATCTGGACGTGTTCCGCGCCGAGGCGGAGCAGGGCTTGCTGTTCGGCTTCGACGGCAAGACGCTGATCCACCCCGACCAGATTGCGCCGTGCAACCAGGTGTTCTCGCCCAGTGCGGAGGAATTGGGCTGGGCGCAGACGGTAATCGCGGCTTTCGCGCTACCGGAAAACACCGGCAAAGGGGTCATTCGGATCGATGGCACGATGGTGGAACTGCTGCATCTCGAGCAGGCGCAGCGGCTGGTGGCGGTAGCGGAAATGATCGGTACTGCGGCGCCCCCTGAATAATCGGGCCACTTGCTCCTTACGGCCCGATAAAATCAACCGGCCCGCGGTACAGGTCAGGCGATTCCGACTTCCAGCGCACCGAGCCATAGGGCCGCTCCAGCCGCCGCCGCACCCGACTGCCCCGCCCGCTCCGGTCGAAGGCGTCGGCCTGCGCCTGGATATCGAGATCGGTCTGGGTGTAGCGGTCTCGCATGCGCAGATAATCCCCCCAGGTCGGGCAGTGGTAGCGTTCCTGCCAGATCGACGGGTCGGCGATATCGCGCGAGATCGACCAGGCGAAGCCGCCGATGCGTTTGCGCAGTTTCGCCACCTGCATCATCACACCATAAAACTCGCGCGCCTTGTCCAGGTCGACATCGTATTCGATTTCGATGATCACCGGGCCGGATCGCATGGTCAACGCCATCGCCACTTCCGGTTCGGAGCTAAGTTGGACCGACGATGTATCCTCTTCCTCATCCACCGGCAGTGGCAGCAGCCAGCCCAGCGCCAAAGTCGCGGTCACGGCGATGCCCGACGCGATATGGGCATTCGCCACGCCGTATCGTGCCGCAAAGCTGCCCCATATCCACGCGCCGATGGCAAACCCTCCGGTCAGCGCCGAGGAATAGAGGGACAGCGCCCGCGCCGTCACCCAGCGCGGGGCGGACAGCTGAACACTGACGTTGAGCATGGCGAAACTGATGATATTGCTGGCGCCGGTGACGAACAGCGCGGCGCAGGTCAACGGCACCGACCGGCTCAGCCCGATAACAATCAGCGCTGCCGCGGTCGCCACCGTGCAGACCCGGATGACCGTTTCATTGCTGAACCGGCTGCGCAGATCGCCTATGAACAGCGCGCCGAGCACCGCGCCCACGCCGGTCGCCCCGAGCAAGATACCAAACAGGCCGGCGTTGCCCCCCAACAGGTCGCGCGCGACCAGCGGCCCCAACGCCATCGCCGCGGCGCTCGCCAGGCCTAAGATGAAGGCGCGGGTCATCACTGTGCGGACCGCGGGCGAGTGGCGGGCATAGCGGCCGCCAGAGGCGATGGCGCGGTCGATCCGCTCAGGCGGCAAGCGCGAGGGCGTGTGCTGGCGCTGCCAGGCGAAAAATGCCAGCCACAGCGGAATGTGGAACGCGGCGGTGATGGCGAAGGCGGCCTTGGCGCCGAACGCCAGGACGACCAGCCCACCGATCGCCGGCCCGATGCTGCGCGCGACATTATAGCCGATCATGCCAAGCGTCACCGCGGCGGGAAGATGCTCCTCGGGAACCTGTTCGCCGATCGAGGCCTGCCATGCCGGCGAATAGAAGGCGACGCCCCCGCCGATCATCACACAGAACAGGAGCAGCAGCCACGGTGTCGTGTCGCCGCGAAAGGCGATGACGGTCAGCACTGTGCTCGCCAGGATCGAGAAGCCGAGGCCGGCCAGCGCGATCCGGCGCCGGTCGAACATGTCGGCGGCGGCGCCGGCCGGCAGGGCGACCAG
>JAYVWX010000299.1:0-2659 GCA_043785715.1 Novosphingobium sp.
GGCTTCCTGCGCCAGATCGATACAGCTGCGCAATTCCATGCGGTAAAACCGGCGCGCTTCGGGAAGCCGCGTTTTCACGAAGCCGATGGTGGCGATGGATAGCATCAGTTGCTCGGCGACATGCTTTTCCGCGCCGCTCAGCGCCGGGGCAACCACTTCTTCCAGCGCGCGCAAAATGACCTGCAACTGGACGTCGAAACCCTGGATCACGCGACCACTCCCAGATAATATTCGCGCAGGTCCGCGAGCGCGGGATAGGCGATCCCGACGACGAAATTGACCAGAACATCCTGATGCGTGCCCCGGCAGCGAGCTGCCCGGGCCGACGCAGCGAGGGTCAGGATCACGACCAGATACCGGTTGTAGATGTTGAAATAGGTGATCCGGGCCGGATCGACGAGCAGGCCGGAGGCCTTCTCATAGGCCGCATAGAGCTCCTGCTCAGCCATCATGCCGGACGCCAGCAAGGTTTGTCCATCGTCGGCCAGATGCGCGAACGACGGCATCACCGCATAGGTCAGATCCTGATGGCGATCCCCCAAGGTCGCGCCCTCCCAATCCAGCCAGGCGGTGATTTTGCCTTGCTCTTCGTCGAACAGGAAATTGCCGCTGCGGTAATCGCCATGCACGATCGAAACGTGATCGAGCGGCGGCGCGTTGGCGATCAGCCAGCGGTAGACGATCTCCATGATCGGCTCTTCTTCGATCCGGTCTTCCTCCCAGATCCGCCGCAGGGCGTTGACCTGGCGGACGACCGACGCGTTGGAACCCGGTTCCGCCCGAGCGAAATGCTCCAGACCCTTGGTCCGGGCGATGTCGATGGTGTGAAGCGTGGCGAGGAGATCGACGAACTGCGGGGCGAGCCTGGCGCGCAGGTCCGGCCCGTAATTCTGACCCAGACCGGACACCTTGCCCGCATCATAAGAGGGCTTGGCCGTGCCCGACGAGAAAGCGTAGATCATCGCGGGATAAGGCAGGAAATCGCCATCAGGATCGACCCAATAGGCGCGCGGCGCGGGGATGATGCCCTCCACCGCCTTGATCACTTCGAACTCGCGGGCACGGCTGGATTCGGTCACCGAGGCCGCGGGCTCCATCCGCAGCACCAGCTTCTCGGTGCGCAGATCGCCGCCGTCCGGCCCGCGCCAGTCGAGATCGAACACCATCTGGAGTTTTGAAGCCCCGCCCGAAAGCCAGCGTGCATTCGCGATCCGGGCTGGTTCGCCCAGGCGTGCGGTGATCAGTTTTTGCGTGCCATCCACCAGCTGCTCAACCGTGACACCCTGATAGCCCGTGCCTTCCCGCCGCCGGTCCATCTTGCGGGTCAGGATCTTGTCGATCTCCGGTTCGACCGGGTACCGGGCGCGGATATTGGCAATGACCGCATCATCAGCCTGCTGTCTCTGGGCCTCGTCAACGATCTCATATTCGCCGGACATTTTTACTCCGTTCAATCGTAAAGCGCATCGGCCATGTTGAGCGAAAGATAATACTGGCCGACAAAGTCCGCAATGTGGCTGTGCCCCGACCGATCGCCTGACTCCCAGCGCAACAAACACTGATAGCCGGCGCTGGCCGGATTGAAATTATACCATGGGCCGGCGGCGATTGTCTTGCCATAAGCGTGATAGACATCGCCTCTGTCATCTTCGAAACGAACCTTGGCACTGGTGACCAGCATGTCCGTGCGGGTTGCGGTCATCTCCGCCGAGAGCAGCGGGCGGCGCTCGCCATTTACCAGCACATAGCCGTATTTGAGCGGGCCATAGCGCACTTGCCGACCGTCAAAATCCAGGTCGAGGACCAAAAAGGCGGTCAGGTCCGCGCCCAGATCGACATGAATCCAGCTGGCCCCCTTGTTCCCCCAGTCATTGCGGGGGCCCCAGCTCTTGTTGACGCCTTCGATGCAATCGACCGCGTAAGTCTTGTCGCGCAGCCGCAGTTGCCCGGTGACCCGGCCCTTGCCTTCCAGATGACCATTGTTCCAGCCGCTATAGCCCTCGACCTTGCTGCCAGTGGCTTGCGGAACCTGCGCGGGATCGCGGGCATCGGTGGGCTCGCAGATCGCCGCATAATCCAGCTCCAGCGAACAGACGCCATCGCGCGATTGATAGCGCCATTCATGCTCGCGCTCGGAATGGGCCTTGAACGTCAGGCCATTGGCGAGCGTAAAGTCCGAAAAATCATCCGGACACCGCATGTGCATCTGCGAGTCATTGTGATGCAGCTGCCAGGGATGCATGCACATCCCCTGATGGATTTCGATCGAGCTGTGGCAGACGCCAAGGTTCGGCCGCGTTAGAACATAGAGGTTTCCACTGATCGCGCATTCCGGCACTGAAAAGATAACGAAAAGGGTTTCGGTCCAGGTATCGTCAGCCAGGTCGCGTTCGTGGAACCTGTAGTCATCGGCGGTGATCATCGGCGGTACTCGATCAGGCTGGAGTCGGAGAAAGGCGAACCGGGCCACGTCAGTGACCCGGTTGCCGGGATATCAGAATTTGAAGCGGACCTCTATCAGATATGGGCGCGGCTCGCCAAGCATGGCAATAGTGCAAACAGAGGTGGCCCGGTTTGTCTGCACAGGGATTGGCAACAGATAAGTGGATCGTCTGCCGGTTACTTCCTCGATTTGCCGATATGGGTCGTCATGCAGGGA
>JAYVWX010000300.1:0-4110 GCA_043785715.1 Novosphingobium sp.
TATTTACCATTATAAATCAGTAGCATATGTAATAATGCTGATTTGGTCGGCTATTTATAGACGTGGCAGCACCAGCAGGACCGGACCCGTGGTTCATCGCGGTCAGTCCTCGGCGTCATCGCGGTCGGCACCTCTGCGGGTGAGGAGCCGCTCGATTTGCGCCATCGATGCATTGAAGTCGCCGATCGCCTCGCTCGAAAATGCAGATTCTTCGGCCGACTCGGGGCCTTCCGGCAACGATGGACGCGCATGCGAGACGGCGTAGAGCCGGACCCCCGCGATGGTACTGCGCTCGAGGACGCCAATAGCGTCGAGCGCGACGAGCATGGAGCGCACGCCAAGCCGGGTGGCGCCGAGCAGGGTCTCGATCTGCGCGACGCGCAGCGGGCCAAATCCGGCAAGTAGCTCGAACAGGGCAGGGGCCCGCGAGGTGGTGCGCCGACCGGGTTGCCGCTCCGCGCCATGCCGCGAGAGGCGGTCGGCCTCGGCGAGCTTGCCGGACAGGACTTGCGCCAGGTTGCGCAGCGCTTCCGCGATAACGATCCGGGCTTCGCTTGGCTCGATATCATCGCGCAGGACATCGAGGCGGATGAGCCCGGGCCAGGGGAGGGCGTAGCGGACAATTCCTGCGCCGCGCCATTGTTCGCCCCACAGCAGTTCGATCGCCCAGCGCGGCGAGAGGGAGCGCGTGTCCGCTCGACCATCCTGCGCCTCACCCCCATGGTGGCGGGCTCGCTGCTGCGCTCGGCCGGGGCGAAGGTGACGTCCTGGCTCACGGCGTGGTGCAGGATCGCCAGCGCGGGGAAGGGCAGGGCGGACCGGTCTTGTCCCCAACTTTCGATGAGACGGCGGGCAGCGGTGACGACGGCGTGCGCCTCCTCGTGGGCTTCATCGGCATAAAGATCCTGCGGTGCCAGAAGCGCGGGCAAGAGACGGGCGGCGAGGCTGGCGAGCGGCTCCCAGCTGCTGTGGGTCATTTCGGTGAGCAGGGCTTCGCACAGCGCGCGCGGCGGCCGGGCTAGGCGTGGGGGTTGGTCGCTGAGCGTGACCAGCCCCGCGAACCAGGCATGGAAGCGCTGCTCGGTGAACGGGTGCCCTTCCTGGCGCAGCGCGGCCATGAGCGTGTCGCGCAGCAGCGTCGCGGCGAACAAGCGAAGCGTGGTCGGCGGGCACGCGCCCAGCGCCCCGTCGAGCCGGCCGAGCGCGAGGGCGCCTTCGATCTCGGCGGCCTGCGCGGACCTGTGGTCACGGGATGATACTGGACTGTCTGCGAGAACAAACTGCGGCATTTCGTGAGAAAATCCTGCAAAATCAGCACAATTCCAATTATGTATAGTCAATGCTCAATAACTATACAACTGCCCTGAGGCTTCGAGCCATGTCACTATCGATAAGCAGACACTATCGATAGTGACATGGCCGTTCTTCCCCGCTATCACCCCGCCATGCCCGCCAATCTTCCAGCCCGGGTGACCGCCAGGCCCGTGGCTGGCGAAATCGTTACCGTGCTGCCGGCCGGCTTGGGCGTCCTGCCGCAACGCAAGCGAGGGCGCGCGATCGACCGGGTCGCCGAGCTCACCACTCTGATCGTGAACCTCGTGGCCGAGGGCAGTGCCATCGACAGCCTTGCCTACCGCAAGAGCCTCGAGGCCCGCGCGCCCGCCAGCGTCAAGGCGCTGGCCAATGACCTTGCCTGCTACGCACAGTTCTGTCTGCGGATTCGGGGGCCGGGGCTGCCCGCCAGCGAGGCGCGGATCGTTGCCTATCTCGAGGATTGCGAGGTGAGGCGGCTGACCCCCGCCACGGTCAGCCGGCGGCTCGCCACGCTGGCGGTGGTGCATGGCCTGCTGGGGGCTGCGAGCCCGACTTCAGCGCCGGTCGTGCGCGATGCCTTGCGGGGGATGCGGCGGCGTGTGAGCGTGCGCCAGCGCCAGGCTGGCCCGCTGCGTTTTGGCGAAGGGATTGGTATCGCCGCGGCCGAGGGGTTCACGCTCACCGCCTTGCTGGAAGCCTGTCATGGCACGGTCATGGGTCTGCGCGACGCGGCTCTGTTGTCGCTGGGCTATGATGCGGGCTTGCGCGTCTCCGAGCTGATCGCGATCGACTGTCGCTCTGTCACGGGAATCGAAGACGGCGCGGGCGTGCTGGAAGTGGAACGCTCGAAAACCGACCAGGAGGGAAGGGGCGCTGAAACCTGGCTCTCTCCCGACACCATGCGGCGGATCGCAGCATGGCAGCGCGAGGCTTCGATTACGCAGGGCCCCCTGTTTAGGCGGATCGCGGCCAACCGTACCAAGGCGCGGGTACCGCGCCGGGCGGTTCGTATCGACGAACTCGCCTGGAACGCGCCCCTCGATCTTGAACGGATGGCGGCGCAGCCCGCCCGCCTCGCGGCGGTCGCCTATCTGATCGGCGATGAGGCCCTGACGCCCGCCGCTGTTCGCCTGATCATCAAGCGCACCGCGCGGCGAGCGGCGGAGGAAGGGCTGGTCGGCCTGTTCGGCAAGGAACTCGATGCTGCGATCGCGGCGCTCAGCACGCACTCGCTGCGCGTGGGTCTCACCCAGGATTTGTTTGCTAATGGTGAAGATGCCGGCCCCATCGCCCAGGCCTTGCGCTGGACCTCGACGGCGACGGCGCTGCGCTATGGGCGCAAGCTTGCCCCCGCAGCCAATGCGACCGCGAGAATGCTGGGAAAGGTGAGGGGGTGACGACCGGCGCTGCCGGAGCATGCGCCATTGCCATCAATTATGGCAGGGCAACCGACCGACGCATTGTCCGAGTGACATCAATTCTGGCAGCCGACATCTGAACTGGTCGCGATCGACTGTGCTCATATCACGGCGCTCGAGGGCGGCGCGGGCGTGCTGGAAGTGGTTCGCTCGAAGACCGACCAGGAGGGCAGGGGGGCGGAAGCCTGGCTCTCGCCCGACACGATGCGGCGGATCGCGGCTTGGCGGCGCGAGGCTGCGATTACCCAGGGGCCCCTGTTCCGGCGGATCGCGGCCAATCGCACCAAGGCAAGACCGCCGCGCCGGGCGATCCGTATCGACGAGTTGGCCTGGAACACGCCCCTCGATATGGCGGGGATGGCAGCGCAGCCGGCACAGCTTGCAACCGTCAGCTACAGGATCGGCGAGGCGGCGCTGACCCCCGCTGCTGTTCGCCTGATCATCAAGCGGACCGCACGGCGCGCCGCCGAAGAGGGGCTGGTCAGCCTGTTCGGCGAGGAGCTCGCTGCCGCGATCGCCGCGCTCAGCACCCACTCGCTGCGCGTGGGTCTCACCCAGGATCTGTTCGCCAATGGCGAAGATGCCGGTCCCATCGCCCAGGCCTTGCGCTGGACCTCGACGGCGACGGCGCTGCGCTATGGGCGCAAGCTTGCCCCCGCAGCCAACGCGACCGCGAGAATGCTGGGGAAGGTGAGGGGGTGACGACCAGCGGCGCCGCCGGGCGCGCCGCTGTCGGTAATCCGGGGACCGGCACCCGCGGGATAGCGAATAGCACTGGTCCAAAGCGGCGGATCCGGCTTAGGAACAACCCGAAAGCCACCACGCGCGAGGGAATACTGTGCCAAGGTCAAAAGCCCGGGTGCCGAGCGAACGAGCAATTCGCGCCATGCTCGACCGGTATGCCTGTCCTGTTGCCTATCATGCGGTCAGGACGCGCATCCTGGGCAGCATTGCCTGCCCGGACTCGGGTGTGAAGCCGATGGCTGTCATCGAGGCGTTGTGGGGCGGCGAATTGCCGCCGTTCGATAGTATCGATGATCTCAACGAACTTCTTGGCGTCTTGGTCATGGGGTTGTGGAACCAATTGACGGTGCATCAGAACCCGAAGGTGCCGTTCCGCGCCGTCCAAGTCCCGCTCGAGCCCACCATGGCCAACCTCGGCAATTTTGGCATGGTCCGCGCCCAGGAAATCGAAGGATTCGTTGAAGCCCTGTTCAACGGTGAAGACGAGGCGGGGCTCCCTGAACGCGCCCACGAGGCGGTCACCCACCTGGGCGAGATCCGGGCGATGATGGCCGGCATCCCCGATCTGGCCCAGCGTACAGCAAACCAACCCTATGACCGCGAACAGATCAAGCGCACCATCACGAACCTTTGT